>JBFRWL010000513.1:0-3965 GCA_051439565.1 Prochloraceae cyanobacterium | reverse complement strand
AGCCGAACTAAGCCTTGCTAAATAAAGGCGGACGCTGGGAATGCCAAGGTTTAACTGCTTCTAACTGAGCAGCTAGAGCTATTAACACGTTTTCTGCTGCGGGTCGTCCAACAAGCTGTATTCCTAGGGGTAAACCATTGGTATCAAAACCGGAAGGTAGGGCGATCGCTGGCAGTCCACTGGCATTAAAAGGCGGACAGGGAGCAATCCAATTAATTATTTTTTCGACAGTTTCTTCCTGACTCAAATCCGCCCACTCACCGATACGAATCGGCGGCTGCGTGCAAGTTGGCAGCAGCAAAACGTCGAAGTTGTCAAAGAAGGCAATAATTCGTCGTGAAATCACTTGCATCTGATGAACTGCTTGTAAGTATTCGCCAGCAGAACCAGCTTGCTGACCGAGCCAGCGGTTGATTGGACTGAGGAGTTCCAAAGGAATGCCAATTGCGGGGACTCCTGCTTGCCAAATTTTCCTAAACGGTTCGGTTAAACCAGTGAAATCAGGACAAGCAGGCTCAACGATATGACCCATTTGTTCTAAAAGCCGCACCGTTTCCTCAACTGCCTGCTGACAAACTTCTGTCGCTTCAGCGATCGGTGGTACTGCAGTGGAAAAGGCAATCTTTAACTGAGCAGGTGCTCGATCAACTGCTTCTATAAACGAGATCTCAGGGTCAGACAACCAATAAGGGTCGCCAGTAATATATCCAGACATCACGTCTAGCAAGGCAGCAGCATCGGCAACTGTACGAGCTAAGGGACCGTGAGTAGCAATGCCGTTCTGATAGTCTCCCACTGGTGCATTAGATATCCGACCTCGTGCTGGTTTGATACCTACCAATCCACAGCAAAAAGCTGGCCCGCGAATAGAGCCACCGCCGTCGTTACCGTGGGCAATAGGACATAAGCCTGCTGCGACCGCTGCGGCTGCACCCCCACTCGAACCCCCTGGAGTGTAGTCTAGATTCCAAGGATTGCGAGCAGGAGGAAACCCCAATGGTTCGGTGTAAGGGAAAGATCCTACTTCTGAGGCGGCTGTTTTGCCCAAAATAATGAACCCGGCCATCTTCATCCGCGTTACCACCCCTTCATCGTAGTCGGAGATTTGCTCCTTGAGAGCTGATACTCCGTAGGATAGGGGCATTTTCGCAACTGAGAAGAGATCTTTAATGGCAGTGGGTACGCCGAAAAAGGGAGGTAGTTTAGAAGTATCTTTAGTTTGAGCCAATTGCTCAGTTTTGGCGCTAGCATCTGCTAAGGCCATCTCAGCAGCGACGCTGAAATAACTCCCTAACTGGGAATCGTACTTTTGGATGCGCTCTAGATAAAGTTCTACTAATTCTAAGGGTGAAACCTCGCGGTTGCGAATAAGTTGCGCTTGTTCTCTGGCTGGGGTAAAGGCTAGGTTAACTTTATTCATGAGTTCAGCATTTTAGCTGAGAAATACAGAGTTTGTCTCGATCCTACACCCGACACCCTTACCAAACCAGTATTTTTTTTAGGACAAGATTTGAGACAATTTTACATAATAAAGATTATTGTTATCGTGCTTGTTTCAAACTGCTATTATCCCGCTGGCGAACTGGAAGCTATACGCAATTTGATTAAATTTACAATTTAAGAAGAAAAAACTGATGAGGGCTAAATTAAGTAGCGCTTTGATTGCTTTATGGCTAGGGGTTGGGGCGATCGCTGGCTGTAGTTCAACTTCAATCAATAATGACAAAGCAAGCAGCGAAAGATTAGATATTACGGTAAGTATCCCGCCTCAGAAATATTTTGTTGACAAAATTAGGGGCGATCGGGTGCTGGTTAATATCATGCTTTCTCCAGGAGCTTCCCCTGCTACCTATGAACCCAAACCACAGCAGTTACGAGCCCTTACCGAAGTAGAGGCTTATATCAGCATTGGCATTCCCTTCGAGAAAGCTTGGATGGAACGGATTAAAAGTACTAATCCACAAATGCTAATAGTAAATTCAGCAAAAGAGATTAAGCGAATACCGATGGTTGCCCACCATCACCATACGGAAGAAGTGCACAAACACGAACACAGTCAAGAAACCCTCGATCCGCATATTTGGCTCTCACCAAAAGAGGTGAAGACACAGGCAAAAAATATTTACCAAGGACTGGTTAAACTGGATCCTAATAATCAAGCCAAGTATAAGAAAAATCTCGACAGTTTCTTGGTAGAAATTCACACAATTGACGGGCAAATTAGAAATAACTTAGCTGGATAAAAAATCGGAATTTCATAGTGTTTCATTCAGCATGGGGCTATTATGCTCGCGACTATAATTTAAAGCAAGTTCCAATTTAAATAGGAGGAACTGAATCAAGTGCCGCCGAACTTAAAGAATTGCTCGAAGAGGTAAAAGAAGAAAACATTAAAGTTATTTTTGCTCAGCCAGAGCTTAGCATTAACTCAGCTAAAACTATTGCCAAATAAATTGATGGTAAAGTGCTACTGATTAACTCCCTAGCTCCTAATTGGTCATAAAATTTATTAAAAGTGTCTCATACCAATTTTCAAAAGTGGCTTAAGACTTCGTTTAGAGATATAATTATAGAAAAAGCCAATGTCAGGAGTTCCTAAGATTTAGACGATTTGAAAAACAAAGTAGCTAATATTCTCAATTCTCTGTCAGAAGAAATAATCCCTTCTTTAGCAGGTTGGGAATATATCCTTGAAGCTCTATCTCTCTAGTCACTTTTGAAAAATGGTATCAGACATTTGCTCAAGAACTTTCTCGTCTTAGAAATGCGGACCAAGTAATGAGCTGTCAAGCATTTAATTTGCTAACCGTTGTTTGACCTATGCTTTACCCATAACTCCTGAATCCTTTACATGGTTAGTCAACCTACCATCATCGTCTGGGTTAATGCATAATTTGTCATCTTTACTCGGTATGATAAACCTAACAAATCAAGGCACTTGTAAAGAAGTTTTACGACAAATAATATTCTGCATAAAAGTCCAGCCTGATTCCGAAGTAATAGTTAGTTACTCAAAATCATCAAAAATTTAGGACAACAGAGGACTAAATTATATGATTAATGAAAGAGAATGCCAGGAGAAACAAAAAACAATTAGAAAGGCCAGACAAAATTATCCCACAGTTTCTATTTTTTGGCTAGTAATACTAACCCTGTTTGCTCTGAACTTTCTGTTACGCCAAAGCTCAGGTAAACCTTATAATAGGGGATTTCAACAGTTGAAACGTCAAGATTTTATAGCTCTTACGATTTAAGCAACATCTTTTTTTACTGATGAATTACTCTTGGCTTAATCAAACAAAAATCCTCGTTCTAAAAGAAGTCAGAGAATGGTCGATTTCGATAATAATTACCATCTTGACTATTAGTATTATCCTGTGTTGAGAAGCAAAACTTATTAAAATAGGCAAGCTAACAGTTTTTTTCGTAAGAGAGAAAAATTTTTATTTTGCACAGCTATTACTGATAATGATGATTATTGAGGCTTTACAGTTTGACTTCATGCGGAATGCCCTCCTGGCTGGAGTACTAGTAAGTATTGCCTGTGGTATTGTTGGGACTTTGGTGCTAGTTAATCGGATTGTGTTTGTTAATGGTAGCATTGCTCATACAGCTTATGGTGGCATTGGGTTGGGTTATTTTTTCCAGTTCAATCCAGTATTAGGAGCGATCGCTTTTTCCCTGTTAGCTGCTTTAGGGATGGGAATAGTAGAGCGTAAAACCCAACAGCGCGCCGATACTCTCATCGGGGCAATTGGGATTATGTTGATAGATTTAACCGAGGGTTATAAGTCAGATCTGATGAGCTATTTGTTTGGCAGTATTCTTACCGTTCCCAGGGAAGAGTTGTTGATTATGCTGATTTTAGACCTAATTATTGCAGGAATGGTCTCCTTATTTTACAAGGAACTGCTGGCAATTTCTTTCGAGCCAGTCTTTGCTACTACTCGGATGGTTCCCGTAGA
>JBFRWL010000512.1:0-2809 GCA_051439565.1 Prochloraceae cyanobacterium | reverse complement strand
GGGTATGCTGGAAGCGTGGTAAGTACTTTGCTCAAGTTGACCATAAATACACCAGTCAAATTTGTCCTGAATGTGGTATTCATACAGGCAAAAAAGAACTCAGTGAAAGAGTTCATGTCTGTCCCGAATGTGGTTATAGTACGAACCGCGACCATGCTAGTGGGAGAGTGATTCTACAAAGGGGATTAAATAGCATAGTACCCGTGGACTGCGGGGAAAGGAAACTGTCTGCTGAATGCGTACTACCAGGGGTAGCAATATCTAGAGAAGCGGTCCACTAGAAGCTATTGACAAAATCACAGAAATATTTATACCTAGGGGTCCCTGACTTTTAAGCACTGTTGTATTCAGATTGAACTTTCATTTGTGCGATGACATGAAGATTATGGACTACAGCAGTCCGTCGCAAGTCAAAGAGATTTTTGCGAGTCCCCAAATAACGAGCTTGGTTTCCCTGCCAGCGACTTATATGAGCCAAACTATGTTCCACACTCACTCGCTGTCGTAACTGAGCACGACCAACAGAGGTTAACTGGCGTTGGCGTAACTCTTGTAATAAGGATTCCGAAGGATGAATGGAAACACTACGTCCCCTCGAAGAAGTAGTACATTGCTCTTTTAAAGGGCAAGATAAACAATCACTCTGGGGAAAACGAGCTGTTTTTCCTTCCTCAAAAGGAATACTCACGCCGTTAGGACAGCGAATGAGATAATTGTCCCAATCCAAAACAAAAGCAGTTTTATCAAATCGATCACCATTGCGCACTCGCCAAGCTTTGCAGAAAATGGTTAAATCGTCACTTCGCTGTTTAACCCAATGACAACTGAGATAAGCACGGTCTATATGCAACTCGGTTAAAGTGACTTGTTGAAGAGCTAAGTCTTCTGCTATGCTCTCACTCACGCTGGCTTCTGGGGCATTGGCGGGAGTAATGCCTACCGCCCGGACAAGTCCTGAGTCTAAATCTTTGAGGAGATGACGTTTGTAACCATCAAATCTAACTGTTCGACTCTTGCGTCCATGACGCATCTGTTCATCTTCAATACTAATACGGCGGTCTTTAGCTACTCCTTTTTTTAACTTTGGGTCTCCCGATGGTGTTACCTCCACATCTTGCTTCTCTATCTGTTTGGCAGTTTCAATACTTTCAAGCACTTGCTCGGAAACTGTTTCATCTGTTATGGTTTGTTGAGCTAGCCAAGATTCTACCTGATTAAGGGTTGCCAGAATTGTCACTAATGCTTTTGTGCGTCGATCCTTTTCATCCCAATCTAAATCTAAGGCCGCTTTAAGGCTGGATGTCGCGACGATTTCTCCTCCGGCTTGAGAAGCTATCTGTTCTAAGTCTGTTCCTTGTTGGCGAGCTATCAAGGAGAGAGCTTTTCTTAAGGCATGACCTAATAAGTTATAAGTATCTTCTACTCTTGCTGCTCCCCACAATGGAGAAGAATCCAAGGCTCCTCTTAAGGAACGAGAACTGTATCCTCCTATGGTTTTGGCCAATTCCACTGTTTTGTTGATTAACAGTCGGTCTCCCTCTTTGGCCATCAGTGCAGCTCTAAACCTTACCAGCGTTCCTTTGCCAAAGGGGGCTGCCTCACATTCAAGACAATTAAGAACCAGTTGCCATCTTCTATCCATTACCATTGCTTCTATGGCTTCATCATCGCTCACTCCTGTGTAGGCTTGTAAGATAATGGTTAAGGCTAATTGGGCAGGGGGCACGGGAGATAATCCTACCGTCGAGTCTTTGTAGACTTTAGCCAGTTCTTTTTGAAATTGCTCGTCGAATAAGAGATGGCGATTTTTTCTTAACCAGATAAATAGCTTCGCTTTACGAATTTTAGAAATAATTTTAGCTTCGGCTTCAGACAGTTCAAGGGGTGGATTCCAGTTTTGGGGGCGCATGGAGATACTCCTAATGGCTTAGTGGTGAGACCATGCAGAGATTATCATGTTTGTCAACCATTTTTACTGGACCGCTTCTCTAGGTAGTACCTGATGCTCAAAGTCATAGTACACGGTTCTAACTCAGTGTTACTAGCTGGTTTGGTAAGTAGTATTAATAACCAATCGAACTTACAGGTAATAGGTAGTTCTTTCGACAAGTCTAGCTTAATTGCCCTAATTGAGCGCCAACCTGACTTAATATTATTAGAGCGATTACCCGATGAGGATTGGTGCTTAGAGCAATTGACATTACCAACAGATTCAGCTCTTCCTTTTGTCTTATTAACTGATTCTTTGACTACCGAAGAGATTGGCGAATATATCGAGCTTGGTGTCAAGGCTTTTTTACCTCGTCTGAGTGCGGCTACCGAAATCATTGCCGCAGTCGGTGCTGTTGTGGCTGGTTTGATTGTAATTCATCCAGAGTTAGCGTCTTTTGGCGAAAGTGATTCGGCAATTACGCCTCTACCTCAATCGGCAAGTCCTCTAACCTTTCGGGAAGTAGAGGTGTTGCAGTTGCTAGCTGCTGGTTTAGATAATAAGGCGATCGCCCTCAAGCTTCAGATTTCCAAACATACGGTTAAGTTTCACATTAGTTCGATTTTATCTAAGCTCAATGTTTCTAGCCGTACCGAAGCGGTTACATTTGGATTGCGTCAATTAGTCAAAAAATAGATCGGCTCTTTGCGTGTAAGACAAGGAAAGAGGTTCACAGTTCGAGCTCCCATCCCCAATGAGAATGATAATCAGATGGGGCTGAGAAGTTCCTAACAAAAGTTAAATCAAGTTAGAACGTTTATAGTTTGAATTTTTCGAGGTGCCCCTCGAGCGATTGGAACATTCTTCTCTCCCGGATGC
>JBFRWL010000511.1:0-4622 GCA_051439565.1 Prochloraceae cyanobacterium | reverse complement strand
CTAATGATAGTAACTATACTAAGCGCATCGACTGGTTTGGCAAACGCACCGCCGAAATCACGCAAATTTGGGATGATGTCTTTGATACTGACAAAGACCGAGTTATTGGTGTATTAGGAGCTCAAGCAGCTAACCCCTGGACAGCAAGTCGCGCCCTGCAATATACCTGGTCTGAAGACCCTAAGTCCCATGAAGAATACGGCATTGATGCGATCGCTATTGCTCCATATTTTGGCAGCTATATCGGCAATCCTACTCATGAAGCGGAAATAGAAAGTTGGATTGATGACGACGATCCCGATGTTGCACTAAATAACCTTTTTGAAGAAATGACTCGGGGAGGAGTTCTGAGTAAGGGGTATAATGGTGGAGCTTTACAGCAAGCCTATGACTGGACAACTGCTTATGTAGACCTAGCCGATGGACACAATTTAGATATTATTACTTATGAGAGTGGCCAGCATCTTAATGGAAATAATGGAGTACAAGACAATCAAGCCATCGGCGACCTGTTTATTGCCGCCAACAGAGATCCGCGGATGGGGGAACTTTATCAAGAATACTTTACAACATTGCATGAGTTAGGTCTTGACTTATCAGTGAACTATACTGATGTCAGTCGTTACAATAAGTGGGGAAGTTGGGGTGCTTTAGAACATATCAATCAGGAAGACTCACCCAAATACAATGTTATCAAGAATGTGACTACTAAAATTACCCACGATCTTCCTCCCAAACTAGGGCCCTTAAACAGCAATCTTTCTCGTCTGGGTCTTATTGTTGAAGGTGATTCTCTTAACTTGAATGCTGACTACACTGATGTAGGTATCACGGACTTCCACACTGTCGAATTTGATTGGGGAGATGGTAGTTCCATAGAGCGAGAAGAAAAAACTCCTTTGCTTGGCGATCTTGGTAAGATCTCAGGTAGTCATGTCTATAATACGTCAGGCACATATACCGCCACCTTGACTGTCACTGACGATGACAATCTTTTTGACAACAAATCTATATCTATAAACGTTGCTAAGAAGGTCGAGCTAGATTGGAATCCTGGTTCTAAGAACAAAAAGATCAAGTTAACAGGGAATGGCAATATTAGTGTAGCTATTCTGGGTACGGCTAATTTCGATGTGGCTGGAATTGACCCGACTTCAGTACGAGCAGATGATGAGAAAGATGTACTACTAGATGGTGGAGATATCAGTGCTATTGCTAATAATTTTAGTCTGGAAGATACTAACGGTGACGGATTCCAAGATTTAGTGCTTTTCTTCGGGAAATCAGACTTGAGAGAGGTAGTCTCGCTAAATTCAGAGCCATTTCTCAGTGATAACCAGATTTATCTGTTAGGTACTAATTCGCAACTAGATAGTAGTTATTTCTTCGGTATGCAGCAAGCGGACGCTCCTCTTCAAAGTTAAAATAGGTTGACTCCAGGGAAATGTTAATTAAAGTAAATTTTTTTGCTTGATGTTACTTAGGTGTGGTTTTAGGGAAGTCTATAACTGTCATGAGATCACAGACTATTCTGAAAAGTTGAGATAATGAGATGTTCAAACGATAATTTCTTGTAGTTAGGAATTACTCTGAATCAGTGGTCAAAGCGATCGCCTTGATAAATAGACTAGCGATCGCTATCTGAAGAATAAAACCTGACTTTCATCGGCGAAAAATCTCATTCTTTCTAACTTAACGATCTACTGACTGTAACCCTAAAACTTGTCAGACAATCAACAATGTTCCTATTCCTTGAAAGTATCCTGTTAGTCATTGCTCTTGTACTGCTAGTTCCTAGTGCAGTTCTGTTTATTGAATGTCTAGCTGCCTTCTTACCTAGTTTTTCTAAGTAGAGGAGAGATATCTTGAACAATAAACAGGTCACTGTTTTAATACCTGCTCATAACGAGGCTTCTGGCATTGGTCAAACCTTAACCACCTTATTACCTCAATTAAGCCCTCAAGACCGCATTGTTGTCGTTGCCGATAATTGTACTGATAAAACAGCTGCGATCGCTAGGAAATTTGCGGTGACCGTCTTGGAAAGACAAGATTCTAAGCGGTTAGGTAAAGGGTATGCCTTAGACTATGGTTTAAGATTTCTGGAGGCAGATCCACCGTCAGTAGTAGTGCTAGTCGATGCGGATTGTATTGTCCATTCGGGAACTATAGATAGACTTGCCCAAGTTGCTCTTACTTCGGGAAGACCTGTACAAGCAACTTATCTGCAAGCTCAACCTGCCAACCCAACTCCCAAAGATGCTGTTTCAGCCCTAGCAATTCTTGTCAAAAATTTAGTTCGTCAGCAAGGCTTGGCTAGACTGGGTTTACCCTGCTTGTTATATGGAACAGGCATGGCTTTTCCTTGGTCGGTAATTTCCACAGCTCCTTTAGCCAGTAGTAATCTAGTTGAAGATATGCAGTTGGCTATAGACCTCGCTCTAGCTGGACATCCTCCTATATTTTGCCCTGAGGCAAAAGTAACAGGAATTCTCCCCCAACAAGAACAGGCTGCCAAAACTCAAAGGACCCGCTGGGAGCATGGTCATTTGCAAACTCTGGTCAACCAAGTTCCGCGACTGCTTAAAGCTTCTATTCGTCAAGGACGTTTTGAATTATTTACTCTTGCTCTAGAATTGGGTGTACCACCCCTTTCACTGTTAGTTATGCTTTGGGGCGTAGCGATGGGAGGAGCATTACTAGCTGGTATCTTAGGAGCAACCTGGATTCCTGCTCTAATTTTAGCCCTAGCAGGACTACTAATTTTTATTTCTATTGTGGGAGCTTGGGCTAAGTTTGGTCGTAGCTATATACCAGGATTAGTACTGTTGACTATCCCTTTTTATCTTCTCTGGAAGATTCCCCTTTATTTTGCTTTTCTGGTGCGACCCCAGAAAAAGTGGATTAGAACACAGCGAGATACTTTTCCTGCTGCGGATTCTTAAATAATTCTGGGTATTTTAAGTGATGAAAGAACATATCTCTCTAATTTCTGAACCAGTTTTTCTAGTTGGTGCTGAGCGTTCTGGTACAACTTTACTCAGACTTATGCTCGATCACCATCCTCAAATTGCTTTCCACAGCGAATTTGAATATGTAGTCGATTATTTTCAAGAAAACAACTGGCCACAGCTCGCTCGGTATTATGAATGCTTAGAGATCGATCGCCTATTTCAGAGTAGTAATTTTAGCATTGATTTCAGCCTAAACTATCCTCAACTAGTTAATAGTTTTCTAGTTCAAAAACGCGACCAAACGGGAAAAGCTTTGGTGGGTGCTACGGTTCACCGTCATTTCGATCGATTGTTACAGATTTGGCCTGATGCTCGATTTATCCACATAGTTCGTGATGGGAGAGATGTAGCTCGTTCCTGTATGGGTATGAATTGGGCAGGTAATGTTTGGACGGGAATCGATCGTTGGATAGAGGCTGAAAATTTATGGTCACAGTTGAAAAAAACTATTTCCTCAGAACAGTATACTGAGGTAAGCTATGAAACTCTAATCGCCGAACCATTAGAAACTCTAGCTCATCTGTGCAATTTTATCGGTACATCTTATGATCCTGCCATGCTCAGTTATCCTCAAACAACGACCTATAATTTGCCAGATGTAAAACTGCTGTGGCAGTGGAAACGCAAATTGTCCGAGCGGGAAATTCAGTTGGTTGAAACTAAGATTGGGGATATGTTAGTAGAACGGGGTTATAAACTGAGTGGATTGCCATCACTAACCATCAACTCAGTGATGAAGCCAATGCTCAGATTACATAGTAAATGGTCAGTTGTTCGAGGTCGAATACGCATTTATGGTCTGTTGCTAATTGTATCGAGTTTCTTCTCTCGACACCTTCAACTCAAACAATGGAATAAGCATGTTCAACTGAAATGCAATAATATTGACACAGCTAGATTAAAGTAAATTGTCTAGCCAAAATGCTGTTTAAAAATCCCTAATACGGTTCAGATTAAGGATTATAACTATTTGACTGTCTTCTCTACATCAGCTCCCTGAATCCATAAACAGCCTTATTTTATATTCTATGAGACCAAAATATATTTTAATTGTTGGACAAGGCAGATCTGGGACAAACTGGTTACTCGATCTACTCGACCTCAGTGTCATGACTCATTGTCGTAACGAACCAAATAAGCTAGAGACCTCTCTTTTCAGTCAGTTGCCCTCACCGTTAGTGCGACAATCACTTGATGATGTTTTCGGACAAAAATGGAATCAAGCGATCGCTTCAGCTGCTTTGAAAATGAGTGGAAGAGACCGAATAGGCAATACTGGCAAGTCACACCTGTACGAATTGGTACGGCAGTTTGGTGGTTCTTATGTTCTCAGCAAGAAAAAGTGGCGACTACTAGTATCTCTCGTGATGCCTAGCCTGAGACAAACAGATTGGCTAGTACCGTGGTGGTTTGCTAACTTACATGCACTTGAGGAAGCTTCTACCGTTCTGAAGCTCAATCAAATCCCAGCATGGGCTGAGTGGTTGCTACGCAACCACTCGGCTATTCTTGTGATCCATATCGTAAGACATCCCGCAGGATTTCTTAATTCTTGGCGAAAACGATATTTAGCAAAACATGATTCTGTTAAGGTAAGGAGGTCTAATG
>JBFRWL010000510.1:0-4045 GCA_051439565.1 Prochloraceae cyanobacterium | reverse complement strand
AATTGACGGCGAAATTCTATAGACACTTCCCAGGATCCGAGAATAGAAAAATTGATTTTAGCTTCAGTAATTGCCGGGGTTCCATTAGCACTAAAATCTTTAAAATTAACTCTTGTATTGCAAGGACCGATGCCCACAATATCCTTGAGAAAGTAGCCAGCTGATAGCAATAAATAGAAATAAACCTAAACAAATTTCTATTAATTTCAACCAAGGGAATTTAAAGCCGATCAAAAGAGTAATATCAACCAGGGCTAGGAAGACAACCAAGACTAACCAATATTGATAAGGCGCAACTATTTTTTGATAGATTTCTTGAAGGCGATCGGGGTGGCCGTTCCATAATTCCCGGTTCTGCTACCTCAAAGGCGAGGGTCGTTCCCAGCAGAACTGCTGCTATGGTATTAATCCAGAGAATGTGTAGCGGGTTTACGGGCATCCCGAGATTGAAGAATGAGGAGATAACGATAATCAAGCCCAAACTGGCATTGGTAGGCAGCAGCCAGATAATACTTTTGATAATGTTGTCATAAATCCTGCGCCCTTCTTCCACCGCCTCGCGGATAGTAGCAAAGTTATCGTCTAAGAGCACTATATCAGCTGCTTCCTTGGCAACTTCAGTTCCCGCGATTCTAAACGACAGTGTTGACAATACCAGTAGACCTCTTGGGAACGGAGATGGCGGAGCAAATTATGGGAACAGTACGGACAAGTATTCATAGCTTTCCCTCCGATAGTGAAAAGCTCCTTATCAGACCAAGCTTTGAGAGTAATTGAACCAGATGAAGTGTGACGGATGGCGTTACTCACTAAATTGACTAAAATCTGTTCGAGGCGATCGCTATCTAGCTTCAATGGGTCGGTCCAGATACTGATAAACTTGAGTTCGACGAAACAGAGCCAATAGGTTTTAGCGAAGAGCCAGGAGTAAGTCGGTCAAATTAATTATCAAATGGTTGAGAGAGGGGTGTGGGGAGTGTGGGAAGTGTGGGAGAGAGAGGGGGATCTCAAAGATCAAAGGTAACAAAAAACAGTTAACTTCTCATTTGGGTTTTATATTTATTTATGCCCACCTACTTAAGAAGAATTAGATGAATTAATTCAAAGCTCGTTACTCCCTTTTCCAAGTATCAATACTTACAGAATTTAAAAAACTATCTGCCACAATAAAAATAACTAAACTACACGAAAAACTTATGTCTGAATCTTCTCCAGGCCAAATGACTTGGAAGCCTGAGGGTGCATCCTCGTCTGGTATGTTACATCTACGGCATCACCCCGAGCAACCTTGGCGACCTTACACAGATTTTCCGGAGTATGTTTTGCCCGATCCTGATGGATTCTCTGAAGGATACGCTACCTTTCTGGCACTGCTCAAGAGGCAATGGAAGACTTTGTAGAGTGTCGGCACAAATAACAAGCAGGCTCATTATATATTGCCACGTGTATAACATTAAGGATATATTAAATATTGTAACAATATATCTGTTAGGGCTTTACAAGAGTATTGCCTTGTACTAGTAAAGATTAAATGAGGTTTAGTCTGAATGATATCTCCTATTATACAAGATATTCAGTTATCTACAGAGTCTTTAGCAGTAGAGTTTTTCCAGCAATCTGAAGGTAACTGGAGCTCCCAAAGACGCTACTATACTTTAGACAAGGATACTGAACCGCAAGAGGTAGTCACCTCTATCACGATTCGATTTTTAGAACCAGGATCTCCTCAATTACTGGAATTAGCTAGATTACACAAGCTAGACTCCCAGAGCGTCTTGAGTGGTGGTACTGAGGTTATCTGGGAGAGCAATTATACTCGAACAATTCGCAAGCCATCTACAGGCTCGACAGTATTTGGTGTATTGGGCAATACTTTATATCGCGATCGCGGTTTTGCTACTTCCGAACCCATTACTGCTGGAGTATTCTTTCCTAACCCTAAGACCATGTGTCTGAGAACAGAGTATAAAGGATCTGTTTTTGAAGAAGAATTGAAGTTAATTGGAAGCAATTACCGCACCAGACAGACAATTATCTCCCGCGCGGGACAGGAGATAATGATTGGTCAGTATCTGGAGAAACGGATAAGTTAAACTAATACGTTGCCAGCTATTTTCCCCAAGACGGGAAACATCTGACCTTACTATACCGTCATATCCTAAAGCAAATTAAGCAAAATAACTTTGATTTGCGTTCTTAGTCCCAATTGTGGAACTAAGTGAAGATATTGGGGAATAAGCTTATGTTATTGAAGTCAGTTTATCAACGTTTAAAGATTTCTGGCTCCGCACTAAAAAATATTAGTCTTCCAATTGGAATGATACTTCTAATCAGCAATGGGAGTGCAACTGCTGGTAATATTTCTTCTCAATTGCTGAATATAGATTGGATTGATACTGCTACTGAGACTCAAGAGCGATCGCTACTGATGCTCAGTCAGAATAAGAAACAGCCACCAGAAATAATAGTCGAGACAAAGTCGTCAGATTCTACCTCAGCTACAACTACTACAAGCACCACAAATAGTACGACCACCCCTAATAGGGATACTCGGTTTGGCTGTCAGTATCTCAATGGCAACTACACGGTGACTTACCATCCCAAAAGCCAGCCAGGTCAAGTATATCCCTGGGCAGTTCCTAGCAAATTAGGGGGTGGCTGGACGCAAAGGGAGCGCTGCTTGGAAATTAGCCGACGACTGGAATCTTATCGACCCGACGGTCTACTGGAACTGAGAATTGACCTATTAAATAATTACGAAATTCTCTGCGTAACTACCCAGAGCAATCCAACTTGTCGGATTGTACTAACCGTTCCTCCCGACCAAAACGGTGAGGAAGTGCGCAATCGCGTCTTTGAAAACTTAATTCTTGCCAACAAAGGCGAACAAACTCAAGCTATCAATACTTATACTGATAACCAACAAAACACTCAGTTGTTCGACCAACTCGGTCAGATACTCAACTTCAGATTATCTTCTCAGACAACCTCGAGTCAACCTAAACACTTGGACTTAAGACCTTTCCTCGATCGCTTCGATGGCGGTACTGGTGCTCAACTGAATTAAAAACTTTCCTATTAAATATTGTTGCTTTGTGCCTTGCAAATGATACGGAGAGGGATGAAATCCTGTATTCTCAGGGGGAGCTTTAGTATCTCAGTCATAATCCATGTACCAACCTTTTCGCGAGTTTTTAGAAGAAGAGCTGTTTAGCCGCTTTGATTTAAGTAGTAGACCTATTCCTGCGGGGTTAGAATTTAACCAAAGCGATCGGGGTAGAAATCCAGCAACGATTCGCAGTTGGTGCTATCAGTCTAACCAATTGCGAAAAATCCGCTATACCTATATTGATGCGGGAGAATCTGCCCAAGTTTTTAATAGTGTTATTTATCCAGCACACAATTACGATTTACCTTTGTTAGGAATCGATTTCTTAGCTTTTGGCAAGAAAAAAATTCTAGTTGTTCTGGATTTTCTACCTTTATTTCAAGATAAAGCTTATCAGGATAAGTATATTGAGCCAATGCGTTCAATTCGCGACAAGTATGACGATTTGGCTCAAAACCTAACAATGAAGTTTTACGATGCCAACCAGTATTTTTCTAAGTATTTACTGTTTGCTAAAACTGATGCGGAAACAGTAGTTAAGCGATTATTTCCCGCTTATAAAGAATATCTCCAGTTGTATTGGCAGATGCTAGAGCAAGCAGAACCTCTGACAGAACCACAAGATATCGAGCGCATTGTTTTAGCTCAAAAAGACTACGATCAGTATAGTGCCGATCGAGATCCAGCTTCAGGTCTATTTAGTAGTTATTTTGGCCACGAGTGGTCAGAGCGATTTCTCTACGAATTTTTATTTGAAGATGCCGTACCTCTAGCGGTTACATCAGGTAGAAGATGAGCTTATATCAGCCTTTTTTAGATTACGCGATCGCCTTGTTGAGAGAGCGACTCGAACTTAAACCTTATCCTATTCCAGCAGGGTTTGAGCGCCGAGAATGTACCACGGGAAAGGGAAAAAGACAGGAGCAAGTTCTCACC
>JBFRWL010000509.1:0-6070 GCA_051439565.1 Prochloraceae cyanobacterium | reverse complement strand
GAATCTCCCTACCATTAACTGTTCACGCTCACTTTATTTACGATCGAGGAATTCCTCTGTGGACAGGTTCATTTATAGGATGGCTTTATTCTCGTTTAGGTGGGAGTTCTATGCGACGCGGCAAAATCGACATTTTGGGATTGCGATCGGCCCGTCGTCTATTTGCCGAGAGTTCCCTGCCGATCGCTGTAGCTCCAGAAGGGGCGACTAACGGTCATAATGAAATCATCAGTCCCTTGGAGCCAGGAATTGCCCAGCTAGGTTTCTGGTGCCTAGAAGATTTGCTTCGTGCTGAACGCTCTCAAGAAGTTATCATCCTTCCCATAGGTATTCAGTATCGCTACCTAACTTCACCTTGGCAGCAAATAGAACAACTACTAGCGCAACTGGAAAAAGAAAGCGGTTGGTCAACACCTTCAGTAGAAACTGCTCATTTGCAGTCTTCACAACAGGAAGCTCAACTAAGCAGTACTCAAGTTGCTCTCTATCAGCGGCTGTATGGACTAGGGGAACACCTGTTATCTCTAATGGAGAATTTTTACACCGAGTTTTATCACCAAACCTTGCCAGAGGTAGAAGTTGAAAACGCTACGGATAAAAATGGACTTCTGTCTAAAAAACTTCAAAATTTACTAGATGTTGCTTTAAAGGTAGGGGAACAATATTTTTACATCAAACCTAAAGGCAATTTGATCGATCGCTGTCGTCGTCTAGAACAAGCAGGCTGGGACTGTATCTATCGAGAAGAGCTTCTACCGAATAAAAACCTCTCCTCGGTAGAGCGAGGACTGGCAAACTTAATCGCAGAAGAAGCCAGCCTGCGAATGTGGCACATGCGATTAGTAGAAAGTTTTGTAGCTGTTACTGGATACTATGTCAAAGAAAAACCAAGCGCTTCTAGATTTGCCGAGATGGCGTTACTTTTATGGGAGTTAGTCAAGAAAATTAAAGGAGAGAGTCCTTTTCCAAGACCACAGTTAGGTCAAGAACGAGCTATTTTAACTGTAGGAAAACCAATTTCTGTAAACGATCGGTGGCAATCCTATCGGTCTAGTCGCCGTCAAGCTGTGGCTCAACTGACTCAAGACTTGCAAACAGCTCTTGAAGAGATGATTGTGAGAGAATAAATCTGGGTTGCGATTCATCTAAGATTGAATCAAAGATTACAATCTTAGGATTCTCGCGAATATTTGCTAAATAGGGTTTGCTGAATAAGCTCAGAAAGCCAGCAATATCTGGATTTCAGCCCATATAGTTAGACTTAATCTGGCATGGTTCAAACTCCTGACAAGAGCAAGGATTTGCCGTTGCCAGATGCTGTTTAGATTGGTAGGATGGTAAGCCGATCTTTACTTAAGATTTATTTTCAGCAATACTCTCAGAATCCTTAGTAGCGATTTCCTGCAATTGCTTGGGTTCTTCTAACTGAGCGTTCATTTTTACGGATTCTTCTATCTGTTGAGCTTCTCGCTTAAACTCATTCTCAAATTCTTGGGAGGCATCTTTAAAGCCGCGAATTGCCTTACCTAAGCTGCGACCAATTTCTGGTAACTTCTTAGGACCAAATATTAATAGTGCTATGACCATAATTAATGCCATTTCTGGCAGACCAATACCAAATATGTTCATATTAGTTCTCCTATTTGCTTTTTAATTTGTATTTTAACCAAGGAAGAAGGAATCCTCTCCTCTCCCGAAGAGGATTTAAAGACGAGAAGTAATCAAAAAAAACCCGGACTAGCCGGGACAATTTGTTTCTCTTTGATAAATTAACGGCTATTGACTTAAAGCCTTACAGGCTGGTTAATACGAGGTTTTAGACAGTAGGTGGTAGGTATTAGATTAGCTGCAGTTTAAACTCCCAGTTAAGTTGTGAGAGGAAAAATCAACCTATACCTAATAACTAACACCTAATACTTTCTCCCCGCCAAAACGCCACAACTTAAGTTAATAGCCAAACTAACTATCTGCTGATGAACTGGACTTATTGACCTAGACTTGACCAATCAACATCAATACCTTCAAGAAGTATGGAGGAGTTGTAAATCTGCAAGATGATTAGCAGAAAAACGAAGAATAGCAACATGAAAACTGCCATCAAGGGTGTTGTTCCCCAGCCGGGGGCAACTTTACCATATTCAGAGTTGAGGGGTCTGAGAATATCCCCTAAGCTAGTACGCTGTGCCATATCTCACCAACAATCTGTCTAAATTATTTTTGTAATCTTCTGTAAAATTATATAGGAATAATGACAATAATAATATATTTAGCATATGGAACCTGCAACAGTTCTTGCCATCACTATAGGAGTAGTAGTCATCGCTATTACTGGTTTTTCAATATATACTGCTTTTGGCCCACCTGCGGCTGAATTAAGCGATCCATTTGAAGACCACGAAGACTAGAGTCTGGAGAGTAAACTACTGGGTGAAGGTAGGTGTTAGGTATTAAGTATTAGGTGTTGGTGTTAGGTGTTACCTCTGACCCCTGACCTCTTACTCCTGACCCCTGACCTTCCACTTCCCCCCTATGTCAACACTCACTTTCTTAAAATCGATCTAACGTGGATTAGAGTTGGGCGAAACGATCTCCAAACTAACAATTTTCCAGGGTTGGATGCTTAAATGTTTCCCTGAAATTAAAGTTTGACTTGCTGGTAAGGGTTGTTCTAATAAATCTACAGGACAATTGCCGCGCAATCCTAGGTCGCTATAAAATGATAGCTCAGCTACCTCGCCGTGGCATTCATAACACCGCAAAATCCAAGTTTTGAGACGATCTTCTGCGGGTTTGAGTGCCATCAAAACTAAGTTATTCACTTGCAGGTCTAATAATCGACCTACGGCAGGCAAGTGCTTGGGCATTCTACTATCAATCGGGTCACCTAAGCGCACTATCAAAGGTATATTGAACTCATAACTTCGACGAACAGTACTGGCTAACTGCCAACTACCACTGTGAGGATATACAGCATAGGTAAATTGATGTATTCCTCGATCGGCTGTTGGATCTGGCCAAGTCGGACTGCGCATTAGGGTAAGACGTAATTGACTCGGTTGGCTATCATAGCCGTATTTGCAGTCGTTGAGAAGACTAACACCATATCTGCGATCATCGTCGGTCAAATCTGCCCAGCGTAGTGCGGGAACTTCCCATTTAGCTTTCTGTGCGGTTGTTTGGGGAGATGTAGGACGTTCAATAGCAGCGCAGGGAATTTCGTAGGTAGCGCGATCGCTTTGTAGGTTTAAAAGAAAATTAGCTTTGACTAAAACGTGACTTTCTTGCCAGTCTACAGTAGTAGCAATTTTCAGGATTGGCGAGTCAGTTTGGAGAATATAATCTTGACAAAACTCAGATTTACCTAACTTTCGCACAACTCGCACGCGCCACTGCAAGGGGCCACATTCTAACCACTGAATTGATTTTAATTGAGTAGGGGGTAAAGGATGCTGGGCATAGTTGGGGTCAATATTCCAAGCATCCCAGTACTGTCCTCGATCTTGGAAAGCTTGCAATTGATTGCCAGCACCTTTGAGGACTTCCCTTCGATTAGTTTTATCGAAAATACTGCTTAAGTCGCCAGTTTCGAGATCGATCACTACTCGCAAAACTTCGTTTTCTAGAACAGGAGGGGAAGTGTGGGGAGTATGGGGGAGATCCTGGTGTTTTGTAGTATCCTGACATAACCAAAATACTTTATATCCTACTGAGGGGATATCTTTAGCTAGAAACAGTAGTTGATTATTTTTCGATCGCTGAGAGGGGATTTTTTCGCCTTCGAGATTGTAGACTTTCCAGTTATGTTCAGTAACAGTACAGGTAACAACCTCCGAACGTTTCCAGTTGAGAGAGTTAAAAACAATAACTGGTTTAGCCTGGGGTTTTGGCGGTGAAGGTAAATTAATCTGAGAGGCGATCGCCTGCAAAGACTCTGATAAAATTTGATTGCCCACCCGTTCTACTTCTTGCCAAGCTTGGTTAGCTTCGACAAAAACTTCTGGAATCGAAGTTCCCGGTAAAATATCGTGAAATTGATTGAATAGTAACTTTTTCCAAGCTTCTTCTATTTCAGCTTTGGGATAGGAAAACTCTAATTTCTGATTTTCAGTACTAATTATAGTTGCTAAAGATGCCCACAGTTCAGCTTGATACAATAACTCCTCGCCACGACGATTAAAGCGTTTTTGGTCAGCATGAGTAGTGTAGCAACCGCGATGAAATTCTAGATAAAGTTCGTCATTCCAAATTGGAATTACTAGTTGATTATTATCTCCCTGTCCCCCTTTCTCCCCTCTCTCCCTTGTCTCCCCACACTCCCCCTCTCCCCCTCTTCCCCTCTCCCAGGTACTAATCTGCTGCAAGTAATCAATAGCCCTAGTAAATTCCAGACGAGGGAAAAAAGGAGATTGTGAAGAACGTTGATAAACTCTTAGCATATCTCGGCTGGGACCGCCGCCGTGGTCGCCAACACCAGGTAGCCAAAAAATGTCTTTCAATCCTGTCTGAAGTTCCCAATCAATGGCGTAGTTGGCCATAGTAATCGGATTGGTATCCATCACCCCAGTAAGATTAGGAGGAGAGATCGTGGTTAATATCTGAGTGCCATCAGGCGATCGCCACCAAAAAACGCCGTGAGGAAAAGTTGTACTATCGTTCCAATGCAATTTCCCAGTAACGAAGTATTGTATGCCACTTTGTTGCAAAATTTGGGGCAATTGCCAGCAGAAACCAAAGCTATCTGGCAGCCATGCTATTTTAGTAACTGCACCGAATTTCTCTTGAATGTAGCGTTGACCGTAGAGTAGCTGTCTGACCAGAGATTCCCCACCGACTATATTTACTTCCGGTTCTACCCACATTCCTCCCAGTATTTCCCAAACTCCTGCTGTAACTGCTTGTTGAATAGCCCTAAATAGATCGGGGCAATGTTTTTCTAGCCAAGCATAGAGGGCTGGAGTAGTATGGCAGAAGGTAAGGTAGGGAAAATCTGTTTGCAGGTTGAGAACTGATTCAAAGGTACGCTGGGCAACCTCCCAAGTTTCGCTGACGGGCCACAACCAAGCCAAATCTAGATGAGCGTGACCTAGTAGGTGGATGCAGCGTTGTTTGATTTCATCGCATAGAGGATAAAGATTTTGACGCAGATTAGAGAGAGAGTCGTCAAATGCTTCTGTATCTGATAAAACATCCCAATTAATCTTACCAATTTCTGCTGCTAAAATCTCTAGTTGATCTGGTTCAAAAGCTGCTAAATATTTATGCAATACCGTTAATTCATCAGCTACCCAACCAGGATCTAGAGGGAGTCGATCTCGATCTGTTTCCTTCTCTCTTTCATACACACATTGGGAACGCATTAACGCACCAATATCGTGTCCGGGACTGACTAGACGCAAAGCAACAATAATTTCTTCCCCAGGAGTTGCCGATCGAGTTAGTAATATTCTGCTGGAGGAATCAAATAAATCTCCTTCTTGCAACAGTTTACCATTGACGTATATCTGAGCATTTTCTGCCCACCAAGTCAGCACCAGCCGCAAAGTTAATCCTGCTAGAGGATAAACTTGTAGATTCTCAGGAATAGTTACTTTTTGGGCTAACCACCTTACCTTATGTCCTGCTGACCAGGTAATATATCCTTTATCGTTGAGTTGGACAGGATGCCATTGGGAAAAGTTTATGTCTTGACAATATTTGTTTTTTATGCATTCGAGACTAATCTCTAGGTCTTGGCTATAATAGCGCCAATCAGCTTGTACGTCCACCTGAGTTAGCTGGCGTAGTTTTTCTATTGTTTGAGATATTATTGCTAATAAGGAATTAGGCTGATTCATTTTGCTGTTTGTCAATACTTGAAGTGATGAGCAAATTGCTCTTGTTAGGTTGAGGAGTTAATTTTTATCTTTGTTTTAATGAAAAAATTTGAATAGTAGAGTAGAAAAATGCCAAGGTCTTCTAATTCTAATGGTTTTTACAAAAGTAAATTATTCAATTTTATTAATCGGCAATCCCACAAGCTAAGCGATCGATGGACTATAAGATTGCGACATTTACAAGTAGGAGCAAAATG
>JBFRWL010000508.1:0-3304 GCA_051439565.1 Prochloraceae cyanobacterium | reverse complement strand
GGTGTTCAATGTGTAGCAGAAGCTGTTCTCGCTCGAGTTGTTCTTCTCTAATTATCTGGGGACCAGAGGTGTGAAGCTCATCTCCAGGCACAAATTGAGTTTTCATGAAAGCGAATGCAGCTTTGCTATCTAATGGTGGGGAAAACAAATCACCCTGACCGTATTGGCATTTTAAGACTTTGAGCTGAGCCAGTTGATGAGCTTGTTTGATTCTGGCTACGACCACATCCATTCCTAAATGGGCAGCTAGGGTGAGGATTGTGCGGACAATGCCTTGTTTTTTAGGACTTAAATTGATGTTCTCGATAAAAGAGGGAGCGATCTTTAATGTATTGAGAGGAAAAAGGTGCAGATAACTTAAGGATGAATATCCGGTGCCAAAATTATCTAAACAAATTTGAAGTCCTAGAGCTTGCAGTTGCTTGAATACGGCAATTACAGATTGGCTATTTTCGAGCAAGATACTTTCACTAAACTCGAACTTTAAACTACCAGGGTCGAGACCAGTCTGGTGTAAAATCTGTTGAATTTGTTCAACAAAGCTAACTTGTGAGAGTTCCTGGGATGATATATTTACGCTCAGAAAAAGAGGAAGATGGGGAAACTTTACTTGCCAAAGCTTGATCTGACGACAAGCCTCACGAAGCACCCACCTGCCGAGGAGAATAATCAATCCGGTCTGTTGTGCTAAGGGCATGAACTCCTCCGAAGGGAGGAGACCACGCTCTGGATGTTGCCAACGCACGAGAACCTCAAAACCAATGATGCATCTAGTTGGCAGTGAGACAATCGGTTGGTAATTCAATTGAAACTCTTGACGCTCAATTGCTCGTTCCAGGTCTTTCTCCAGTTGAAAAAGTTGGAGAGTAGGTAAACGCAGCTGAGGGTTAAAGAGCTGATAAGTTGTCTGAGGAAGGGTTTGGGCCCCAGACATGGCGGTATCAGCCTCGAGCAAAATTTCTTCGGGTCGCTGATAGTTACTCGTACTCAGAGCGATACCAATGCTGGCATGAACGAAAACTTGATGTCCGTGGAGATGGAAAGGGGATTGGAGTTTCTGGCTAATTCGGGCGGCAATATTTAGTGCACAATCAGGAGCGGCAAGATTCTCTAGCAGGATGGCAAATTCCTGATTCCCCAGACGGGCGATGGTATCTTCAGAGCGCAGATGAGTTTTAAGCTGGCGGGCAACTGCCAGAAGAAGTTGGTCTCCTACGGCATATCCAAGGGTATGATTAATCAGCTTACAACTATCTAGATTTAATAAGAGGACAGCAAACAAATAGTCAGGTTGTTGTTGTCTCCGGGTCACGGCATTACTTAAGTGTTTCAAGAAAAGGTATCTATTGGCTAAACCAGTCAAATTATCTGGAAACAATAAGTTATTGGCTTGAGGAGAGTCGATGGTTTGGGTAGCAACATCGAGCCGGGAAAAATTATGCTTGTTTTGAGTCAAGATGAGCTGTTCATTGAAGCTCTCAAAAGTGGCATGATTATTTGCACAAATAGCTAAACTTGTTTGTAGCCAACAAGGATCAGGGTCAAGAGTTTGATGCTGGAAAAATTCGAGCATCCCCATTATTTGCCCATGATTGGTCAGAGGGAGACAAAATCCGCCCCTGAGTCCTATGGCAACTGCCTGTAGTCTTCGAGGAGAATTTTTATCAAGACTAAGATCCCTCACCCAAGCTAACTTTTGGCTTTCCCAGACACGACCTGGTAAATCGCAGCCGGGAGATAAGGTGAGTTGGCGGGTAATCAGACTAAACTCTTGAACTAGCTGAGGTTGTGTTGACCAAACATCCTGACATTTCAACAAATTCAAGTTTTTTTCGACAGTCCATAATGCTCCTACTTGCCAGTCGAAAGCTTTGCCAATAGCTGCAAAAATTTTTTCCAGAGCTTCACTATTGGTCTTAGTATCTAAGCATAATTGTGGCAAGTGTTTCTCTAAAAATAGAGATAAATCTTTATTAGTCAACAACATTGTTTGGTCCAGACTTATCCTCTCAATCAATTAATCAAGGGTGAATGATACGGTTTAAGTTTAGAGCATTTTTGGGGCGATAAAAACAGCCAAAAGACTTGTTATTTATTCCACTTATAGTAGCCGTAAAAGATAATCAATTCAACAGTATTCCGCTAGTAACTTACCTTTTTTCTCTTTAAGGATTGAGTTGATGAAAGAAATATATTCTCTTGATATGAGCTTTGATTTAATCATAAACTTTCCGCAAAATGGCGGTTAAATTGATGGCTTTAGTCAAGATAAACTAGCAATGAACAGTTACAGATTAGAAGCCAATCTTGCTCCTAGCAAAAGATGAACAATCAGCTTTTTAAACTTCCCACACAGCTCTCAACTCCTACCGCTTGGGTTTTTCCTGGACAGGGAAGTCAAAAAGTCGGAATGGGGTTAGATTTAGTCAACACACCTCTGGCTCAAAACAGATTCGAGCAAGCCGAAAAACTGTTAGGCTGGTCTGTTCTTGAAGCTTGTCACAACCGAGTCCAATTATCTCGGACCCTTTACCTTCAGCCTTGTCTTTACGTAGTTGTCAGCATTCTGAGCGACATGCTCACAGAGCATGGATTCAAACCTAATTTGGTAGCTGGCTACAGTTTGGGAGAATATATGGCTCTGTATGCCGCTAAAGTCTTTGATTTTGAAACCGGATTGCGCCTCATGAAACGTCGAGGTGAATTGATGGAATCCGCTGCTGAAGGGGCACTAGCTACTGCGATCGGGTTTAATCACGAGCAACTCGAACACAAAATTCAACAGACGGCTAATGTCTGGCGAGTTAATGACGATTTAACTAATGCGGTCATTGCTGGCACTCCCGAAGCAGTTGAATCGGTGTTAACGACCATTAACGCTAAGCGGATTATCCGTTTACATCCTAGTCGAGCTTTTCATACGCCATTAATCGCCGCCACAGCCGCCAAGTTTGAGCAGTTCCTAGAATTGAGCCCTTTTCAATCAGCCCAAGTCCCGGTGCTCTCAAGTCTAGAAGCCACTCCCCTAGTCGAAGCCGCCCAGTTAAAGAAGAATCTCATTAAACAAATGACTGAACCAGTCTGTTGGCGCAAAATTGCGCTCAAATTGGCGGCCGAGGGGATTGAACGGACGGTGGAGATCGGTCCGGGGAAAGGACTAACCAAGCAGATGACAAGAATTTGTCCTCAGCTAATCTCGACCAATATCAGCAGTGCTGAACAAATATCGAAGTTAAAGATTGCTCCGGGTCATGATAATTTTGTGCTTAAAGATGAGTTGATGGCGAGAGCCTATCTCCAGGAT
>JBFRWL010000507.1:0-7097 GCA_051439565.1 Prochloraceae cyanobacterium | reverse complement strand
TCCAAGGGATTGATGTAGTTATCATTAATGGAGTAAAACAAATTTCTAACTTAACTGATTCTAGATTAATGACTATTAATCATTTTTCTAAATTTTGCCAAAAATACTATATTTTATATGGTTAATTATTTTCTCTCGTTCTCAAGAAAAAACAATTAATTAGCGCCAAATTACTGCCTTTTTTTATTTCTTTGGTGACAACAAGCGAAAAACTTGTCATCCCTAGTTGTCAAACTAAACCGTTTAGTACGGTAGAGGGCGGGTATGCAGATACGCTTGCGCATCTGCATACCCGCAATTACTTTTGTTTTCAGTAGCATACTTCAACCGTATTACTTCTAGAAGTGCGAAAAGGTGGTTGAAACAATTCTCCGACTTGGAAAAACAGCATCACGGCAACAGCTTCAGGGAGTTCGTGAATGGCGATCGCGCCTAAAGTGGCAATAGTCATCAAAAAGTTTTCATCGAAGATTTGACCTCGAAGAAGATTGCGCCCCGCACTGCTTAATACACTCCAGCCACTGATAAGATACGCAGGAATCAGAATCGCGTATTCAGCGATCGACCAAGGAGTATCATGCAGAAAATCATAAAAAACTAGCCCAGTCACCCATAAAACCAAAGCGATACTTACTGGAGTTAGTTCTTTTCGTAAATTAAACTCGCCATGTTCGTGACTATGACCGTGACCTTGATGTTCGTTGTCGCGATCCGAAGCGCAGCAAGAAGAGGAATGTTGATGTCCCATTATCCAAACAATTGAATACTTGTTCAGATATTAACAGAAAAAAAAGTGATTATAGGCTCTGTTGTACCTGTGGCGCTCGGAAAATCTTATATACTGTAGTATGATCGCGCTATTAAGCTTTAATCATCAAATTACCCATCATGCCCAAATCTTCATGGTCGAGAATATGACAGTGATAAACAGTTTTACCAGCAAAGTCGCGCCAAGGAATACGAATGCGGACAGTTTCGCCTCTGCGTACTAGAACCGTATCTCGCCAAGCAGGTAATGATTCTGGTTGACCGTTACGACTAATAACTTGAAAAGAATTGACGTGAATGTGAAAAGGATGATCCATTACTCCCGTATTAGTTATTTCCCAATCCTCGACTGTATCTAGTCGTACTTGAGTATGAATGCGGTCGTCACTATAAGGTTGGCCATTAATTAAAAAAGCCATTCCCATACCAGGACTCATACCGTGATTGAGTTGAAAACTTCTCACCTGCTGCGGTTCTGGCAATGTAGGGATGGAAGCAAGTTGGGTGGGGAGGGGGAGCGATTTGACAGAAGATTCGTAGTTAAGCGTTGCTAAAGCTATAGGTGCATCGCGGTAATTTCTGCCCATCATGCCTCTACCGTGCATCATACCCCTACCGCCCATCATGCCCATACTGCCTCGATCGTAGGGTAGATTGAGCAAGCGATATTGTCCTGGTTCTCGCTCCCCTCGTACTAAAACATCGGCTCGTTGTCCTGGTGTCAATAGTAATTCACTAACTTTTATTGGTTCGTTCAACGCATGTCCATCACTAGCAATCTGATAAAAAGGATGATTTTCGATCATTAGTCGATAAAAACGCGAAGTAGAAGCATTGAGAATTCTCAAGCGCAGTAATCCCTTAGCAGGTAAAGAAAAACTCGGATTTATGTTCCCATTTACTGCAATCAGATCTCCTTCTCTTCCCATCATCAGGGACATATGCATTGAGGATAAAAGCCGTCCTCCTTCGTCTAAGGAAAAATCTTGCAGCACTAGAAATTCTTCTTTAGCCGCTTTGATTTCGGGAATTTCGTCTAACTCGCCGCGCACAATAAATAAACCAGCTAACCCTCCAAATAACTGCTCTGCGACCAAACCGTGTAAGTGGGGATGATACCAAAATGTTCCTGCTGCTTGATTTTGGGCAAGCTTGAATTCGTAAGTAAACTTTTCTCCTGGGTTAATACGCAAGAAAACGTTATCCGCATTACCTGTAGGCGGAATGTGCAATCCATGATAGTGAAGGTTAGTAGGTTGGGAGAGGTGATTAGTAAAGTGAAGGCGAATTTTATCCCCTGGTTTAGCTTCTAAACCAGGTCCAGGAATTTGTCCGTTGTAGGTTAATAGATAGGCCTGTTTTCCGCCCAAATTAACAAGACTTTCCCTAGCTTCTAAGTTCAGTTCCAATAACCCGTCGCGGCTTTGGTGTAGAGGAGAAAGATTAACAGATGCTTGTGGCAAGGGTTGACTAGAAATAGTCCTTTTCCATAACTGATTGCCAACTAAAGCTGCTCCCGCACCAGCAGCACTAAGGACAATAAACTGGCGACGGTTAATCTTAACCATGATTCATTGAGTGAAAAACTACTTGGGATTAATAAGATTGATATTCTTTAAATACTTTGACTTCCCCCTGATTGTTAAATGCCAATACTTGAAATGGTTGTTTTTTCTCTCCTGCTTCCATTCCTGGCGTTCCTAATGGCATCCCTGGTACGGTTAAACCAGCTAATTGGGGTTTTTCTTGGAGAAAACGTTTGATGTCATCGGCGGGAATATGCCCTTCCATTACGTAGCCATCAACAATAGTTGTGTGACAAGATGCTAGTTGTGGAGGTACATTATGTTTTTGCTTGAGTGCTTCCATCTCCTCGGTTTTGATGTCTTTGACTTTAAAGCCATGTTTTTGGGCGTGTTCGACCCATACCCCACAGCAGCCACAGTTAGGACTGCGGTATACGGTGATTTCTTTGGTTCCTAAATAGGATGGTTCGGTTTCTTGGTCCCAAACGCTAACCAGGGCAGCTGTATTAGTTTCCTTAGCGATCGCATTTTGGTTACTGAGAGTTTGATTTTCAGCTTGAGTCGAAGTCAAGTAAATGACTACTCCGATCGCACCAGCGATCGCGATTGAAGTAAAAGTTATTTTAGATAAGAGTTTTGACATCTTCTAACTAATTATTTGATTTTTATCTTAAATTCTCTAGTCAGGTGGAGAGTCAAGTTAGATTCACCAGAAGCACAGCAAGAAGAGGAATGTTGATGTCAGATTACCGAAACAATTGAATAATTGTTCTGATATTAATAGAAAAAAAGCGATCGTGTTTTGAAAGCTTTCGACCGCAGATTTCCAGTTGGTACACTTTGATTAGTCAGGAGCTTTAAACTTTAAGTTATTCATTTGGGCTATTTTATGTCCCGATTTGTTTGAGCAAATTTGTCTCCGCTGCGAGGAGTTTCATATGAATACCGCTGTAAATCGGTCTTCCGAATTCCCCCCTTCTTCCGACAATCAAGTGCGAGAACCTTCTCATCTGCCAAATAACCCAGAAAATAAACAAATTGGGGATTCTCAAAATAATCCCCCATCAATTTCTGCTGAGGTAAATGAAACTACCCTCACTCGACCCCAGCGAAAACAACCAATTCCTCCCCCTAGCGATCCCAAGCAGTACCGGGCAATTGGTTTAATTGAAGGTAACTATCAGCGATCGGAAGAGCAAATAACCCAAGGGAAGCTATTAATGACCGATGGAACTGCTATTGAAGCAGTGTTGCTGGGACGCACGATCAGCTTGGTCAAAAATCACTTAGACTTAGCAAAACCCCATTTGTGGGTTGTCTATCCCCGCACTAGACAACAAGAAGATCACTTACACCTGCAAATCGTCGGTGTTTGGGAACCAGAAACTCTAAATCCAGAACAGCATTCCCTATCTACTGATTCCCAAACAGAAAAATCAGCAAAATCAGAATCTATCGGCGAATCCTTAAGCGAACCTCGACCCGGTTATTTTTCCATTCGCGGTGAAGTCATTTTTTATGCTCAGGACAAGGAGACGGCGATCGTTAAGATTCAGCAGTCTGCTAAGAAAGAATCAGAAAAATCTAAATTTTTCAAATTGAAATTGAAAGGGACTCTTCCTGAAAAATCTCTAGGTCATTTTTGGGATCTACAGGTACAGTTGCAGGCTGGCAATCTGGTAATTCAGGAGGCGGTGGATATAGGTTTGTTGATTACCAAAAGGAAGAAGATACCCTATAACAAAGGTGGGAAGAAACCCTTGACAAAGCGAGATGCCCAGAGAAGATCCCCCTCTAGTTTGCGTCCAATTCCTAAAGGCAAGAAAGTAGAGGGAAATAAACAGATAAATAAGCCATCCTTGAGCAGACCAGTGCCAAAAGCAACTAAGCGCTCGCAAAAAAAGGATAACAACTAGTAGATGGGTTGAGTGAGATAGGACAAGGGAGACAAGGAGGATAAAGTTACTTCTCCATTCTCCCCACACTTCCCACACTTCCCACACTCCCCATGCCTCCTGCCTTATTCAATCTAGTTCAATTTGAGATCCCCAGCGATCTTGAGGTAAAAAGGCCCGATCGCTGGGGATTGGGGTAACGGGTTCGGTAAAAGTAAACTTACCTGCTTCGATCCATTCCTTTAATTCCTGGGCTACTTGTCGGGAGAGAAAAATACTGGCAAGGGGGGCCACCCGCACGGTTTTACCGTCAATGGTAATTCGACCGCTTTTAAGTTGCTGGTAAGTTACTAAACCAAAGGTGGGACGAACCCGGCGAGGAATGGCAAAATCTACCACAGGAGCTACTATATCTTTGTCTTGTACCGAGCATTGAAGGACGACTTCTTCGCGCAAGACTGGCAGTGCTATGCCTACACCAAGCATTAGAGAAGGACCGTAATTTTTGAAGTAGCAACCCCTAACCCAGCGAGGATCCATTTGTTTGGCATCCCCAATTAGGGCAAGAGTAGCTGCTGGACCGATGGGAGTGCGATTGGGCAGGCGTTTTTGTCGCGGGAAATGTTGGGTTCCTTCCCAGGCAATATAACCAATACCGCCTCCAAGAAAAATTCTACTGCCAATGCCAATTAGTTGCAGGTCTGGATCGTTAAGTAGAGGAGAAATAGCGCCGGGATTAGAGTAGACAGCATTACCGAGTCTGGGTTGTAAGGGACCTAGGTAAGTAAAAAGAGGGCGATCGCCGCCATTCACGCCAACGATAAAATTTTGATAAAGATTGCGCGGATTGAATAAATAAAACTGATTAATTTTGTTGCGGGCGATCGTGGTTTCCAAAGATGCTCTAGGATAGCAGTCGGTTACCTGTCCGATCGCTCGCAGGTTAACTGGTTTATCTGCGATCAAGTCTTCAATTACATGACCGCCGCCTTTTTCTAGGACAGATGCTCCCCCAGAGGAGGCATCACCTGTCTCGCTGCTGCCAGCGTAATCTACAATTGCTGTTGCTCCAAGGTACAAATCTACTGCTCCAAAACCAGCATAGGCAGGAACTCCATCCAGCCAGCACTGACGAATTTTGATCGGCGGATCTGTATGTCCTAAATTAATAATTGCTCCTGAAGATTCCATCGGTTCAAAGGTGCCAGTAGTAATCGCGTCTACCTGCTTAAATGCTTGACTGACACCGATTTCTTGCACCCTCATTTTCAGTTCTTCTGTCGTCCATACCACTGCACGACGACGAGAAATCTTATCATTAATTTCCGCGATTGTTCGCATCTTTATTTCTGAGAGAAACTCTTGAAAGTTACTATTTTAGTCATCATTTTCTAGAGATTTGGCGGCAGTTTCCTCAGATCCTTCTATAACTGGTTTCGGCTCAGTTTCTGAGGAAATAGGGTACAACTGTCCCATAACAGTAACAGACAGGTTTTTTTCGTCCGGTTGGATTTGCCACCGATCTAGAATATCCTTAATCAGTATTTCTTGCAGACATACTTGAGCGATAATTGTAAGCGGTAAAGCTAGAAATAATCCTAAAAATCCGAAGAAAGTAGCGAAAAACACTTGGGCTAGTAGAGTTACTGCTGGTAGTAACAAAAGCTTAGTTTCTATTACTAGAGGAGTTAAAAATTTGTTGGTTACTTGCTCAATTACGATATAGAAAATTATCACTGCCAGGGCTTTCCACGGTTGTTCTATTAGGGCGATCGCTATTGGCGGCACCATACTTAAAACTGGACCGATATAGGGAACAAAAGTCAAGATACCTGCTAAAATTGCTTGAGCTAAAGCTAAAGGAATTCCCAAAATTAAGAGACCGAGGAAACTCAGAATGCCAACAACAATCATTTTGAAGAGAATCCCCGTCAGCCATCCTTGTAAACACTCCTCACAACGATACAGAACTTCCTCGATTCGCTGTCGATAAAATGAAGGAAATAATCTCACAAATCCCTGACGATAAGGTGCGGGATTAGCAAGAAACATTAAGGTCAAAACTGATAACAGCAGCAAGCTGAGAATAACTCCTAGGGAGTCAAAAAAAAACTTAATCCCCCTCCTAGTAATTCGTTGACTATCGGTTGTAACTGTGCAATTAGTTCGTTAAGATCGGGTAAAGATTCTATTAGTTCGCGATCGAGACGAGTAGCTAAAAAATCTCTCCAACTGTTAAGCTTTTCTATTCCTTGTGTTACTAACTTGACTAGCTTGGGAAACTGCTGGAATAAAGGAGGGGCGATCGCCCAGAAAAAACCCACCAAGACAGCCAACAAAAGGCTGACTGATAGGGGAACAGCCAAAAAGCGTCTTATTCGCCATCTTTTCAAACAATCTACTAATATATTTAGGGCAGTAGCTAAAACAATAGCAGTGAATAATAGAAGTAGTAGCTGACGAATTTGCCAAATAATATATATAGAAATAACAAAAGCAACAAAACCAATCGAGATGCCAAAGTTCACGCGCCTCACCTCCTCTACAAAGTCTTTCTCCAACGCCAGCTAAGTATCAATGTCACCAGCAAAGGTGGCAAACAGATTCCAATTAGAGCATTTGTTTGTGTAGGAGCAATTGATAGTATCTGATCACCATGCTTAATTAAAACCGAAAGACCAACTGAGAGGATCAATATTTTGAAAATAAATACCGCTTGACTATCCACCAGAACCTGTCCTACTTGTTGTTAATTACATATATAGCAATCCTAAATCATTTGCGAACAGCTTCAAAAATAGCGAATAGGGAACGGGAAATCAGTGTATTACAATTTGCCACAAATAGCTATAAAGAACATATATTCCGAGCGGGTTAGTGGGGCAAGCCTTTACAGATAGCAATAGTT
>JBFRWL010000506.1:0-22389 GCA_051439565.1 Prochloraceae cyanobacterium | reverse complement strand
CGTTAGCTCATGATCGCATGAGCAAAGTAGCGATTTCGTATAAACTCCAGTTTTCAAGATGGACCCGGTTTAACTAAAAAAATATAAAACCGAAATGAGAAATTAGGTGTTAGCTGTTTGTTTTTACCTCTGACCCCTGACCTCTGACCCCCTATCTCAACCATTTTCTAATTAATTTTACCTACCTACTTATGAGCCTAATTCAAAAGCTAAAATCCGAGCATTGAATAGGCTACCTACTTAAATCCAATTCAAGTCTTGGAGACGATAGACGAGATCGGAATTGCTTACCCTTAACTCCTGTGCTATTTGCTCAAGATGCCGCCATTTAGTTAAATCTCTTTGTTTGTATTTCTCTTTCAAGATATACTGAGGCATTAATAAACAACTAGCAAAGTAATCAGCTTGCCATTCAATCCCGTGTATGGCACTACCACTGCGGCGTAACAGAGGTTCTACGTTGTTGATGTTAATCCCTCTTGCTTCTAGTCTCAAAAATCTCTTAACTTCTAGGGGGTTAACGTGCAGTATCCAATGTCCGATTTCGTGAGCGATCGTCGCTTCTCCAAAAGCCCCACGCAATTCAGGAATGTCCTCATTAATTTCAATCAGATACTCTAAAGGCAAAATCCTCGCCGCTATTTTTCCTTGTTCGTCGTCGGGAATGCTATCCCAAACTACATCTAAACCGACAAATTCAGCTATTCGAGATGCTTCTATCGGCCACTGAGAAACATATTTAGAGTTTTGCTCCATTCGTCTGAGAAGTTCGCTAGCTTTAGCTTCAATCTCTTGCTTCTGGAGCAGGCGAAACGGTCTGAATATACCCAACTTTACTACTCCTTTTTCTTCAGCTCAGAGGACAAAGTTAACTAAAAAATTTCTTTTTTAAATTGATTGATGTCCCCAATTTCCTAGCTGTATTGTCAGGATTTTCTAGATTGATTTCTAGCGGATAATTACGGTTAAGCTAATTGGATTAATCAGATTATCAGTATTATTACGGTCAGAGAAACAATAACTTTCTTCCTCTTTTCTCAGGGTAAATACGTAGGCGTGGGCAAAGGGATATATACTTTTTCCGCACCCGAAGGGCTTAAGCCTTGACTTTTTCCCTACTTCTGCTGCCAAGTCTATTCAGCGGATGGGAACAAAACCAGCTTTCTCAATTAGCTCTTGTCCCTGATCGCTGAGCAGCAACTGAGCATATGCTTCTCCTGCTTGTTCTTCAATTTGACCGTTTTGTTTGATAATTACGTATAGATTACGAGTTATAGGGTAAGTAGCATCTCGAAATGCTTGATAATTAATCTGATTGCGTCTGGCTGGACATTGGTTGGATGGGACTAGAGGCTCGATGTAGGGTGAAACTATCCTATCGGAACTAACACCAATAGGTAGGGGCTTTATCCTACACTGTCTGACAATCTCAGAAGCCGATGCATAGAAAATTGAACCCCTATTAGCGGAGATTTCTCGCAGAGTTGGGGTAACATTGCCAGTAAGTTGCACTCTCTCGCTAAATTCAGAGGAATTCAAGACATATCCTTGAAAAAACTCAGCCGTGCCGCTACTTTCAGGATCTTTCGAGTAGGCGACAATCTCTAAATCAGGTCCCCCTACTTGTTGCCAATTCGTGATTTTACCTAGGTAAATATCTCTAATTTGAGTCACTGTCAGACCAGGAATATTCAAACTAGGATTAACTGCGAAGGCAATTCCATCGATCGCTACGCGAATCTGCTTGAGGCTAAACTGATACTCCTGGGCATATTGATACTCTGAAGCTTTGAGAGCTCGAGAAGACTGGGCAAAGGCTAGTTTATCTTTAATTAACTTTTCAATTCCCCTGCCTGAACCAGGAGCGTAAAGGGGATGTTGCAGATAACGTAACTGAAACTCTGGCCAAACAGATTGAATAACTGGCTCTATTTGAGAGCGAATAGGAGCCCAAGTTGTACTGCCGCCATGATTGAATATACCAGTGGGAACTCCCTCCACATCGATCAATTTAGAGTAAATTTTCGCTTGTTTAGTTGTAGCGGGAGTTGTAGCGGGAGTTTTTGATTCTGTAGTGGTTTTAGGAGCAGTTGTCGGTGCGGGTTGAGAGTAAGTGGTAGTTTCAGGGCTTGAATTCGAGGTTAATTGGAATCGATTGATTCCTAAAAATGCAAGTACGGCGATCGCCGCAGCGGTAGTAGCTAGGAAAGCCAGCCCAACTTTAGGAGTATTTTGACTGGGTTGAGGCTTTGGTAGTTGTTTAGATTCCACAGAAGCAGCAGCAAAGTTTGACCTGCTCTTAGTGCGATCGGGGTTCTTCTCACTTTGCAGATGGGACTTGGAGTCGTGCTTGTGTGTTTGATTGTTATCTTTTAGCCTCTTTTGTTCCTCGGAAACTCTTGTCTTGCGGATTTTCAAGTCTCGAGGGACAGTTTGTTTTGAGTCGGAACTATCTACAGATGTAACTAGCTCCCTCTGTACTGATGCATCTTGCTTTTCAACTGTCAATTTTCCTTGACTAGTTGCAGCTAATTGCTCTCTATTTATTGGTCTTTCTGGCTCTGAAGGAGAAAAATTTTTGCTCTCTTCTTTGCTGAGAAAATCATTCCAAGTAGGCGGTAAAATAGCAGGATTCTGGCAAATTACTGGCAGCCAAGTAGCACAGGGAAATTCATTCTCTATGCCTTCTAACCTTTCTCTCGCCGAGCGCACTGCTAGATGTAGCGGTACTCCCTGAGCAAATGAAGGTAAAAAATAGGTCAAAAATTGTTGCGCCACTCGATCTGGGACTGGCTCTCTCATCACAATCATTTGCGGTATGCTTAGCTTTTCTAGCTCAGAGACTAATCCCAAACCGTCACAGGAATTAAATATTGCTAAGAGCAATCCTTTTTCAATCGCTTTGGTCAGCGCTAACTTAATTTCGTCAATAGTGAGACTATCTTTTTGATTGATATAAATTCGACCTTTTTGAGCCTCTTCTCGACTGTGACCCGCAAAAAACAAGATATCCCAGGTTTGTTGCCACAGATATTGGTTTAACTGTTGACGTTGTGGTTCTTCGAGAAAAGTAATTTGGGCATCAGGTAAGTTTTTGAGTAGTTCCTCTTTATCTTGCTGAATATTAATCCCAGCGCTATTACCTAAAATGGCCAGTATTCTAACCCGATCGCTCGGGGTTCTCGATATAGCCGATTGCTTATATTCTCTAGCACTCAAGCCAATTTCTGAGAAGGGATAGCCCTTGAGAAAGTCCCACAGATGCCAGGGTAGCTTCCTGAGCTCGTGGGATTCAGTACGAATCAGAAATCTAATCTCCTCGCGGGGATTTAATTGTTCTCTTAATCGTCGATCGATCGGTCGAAAACCGGCAGAGTCAAGCCATTGATTGAGCTGCTGATGTAACTTTTCTGCCTCATTACGGCATTCTTGAGTTCGCCTGTGAATGTAATCATCTATTTCAACTTCTATGGGATTAATTTTTCGCTCTTGCTTGAGTCGAAAAGATCCATCTAGTCTTCGCTTGAGTCGAAAAGAGTATTCCAACTGGTGATAGCTGGACTGCCAATTTTTATATTGCTTGACTAGTGAGGTAGCTGGAGGCAAACTTCCAGTAATTTCCGCATCCGGGTATTTGCCTTCCAAGCCAGTCTCAAGAAATAGCTGAAACCCTTTATCACAATCACCATTAAGTTTAAGAACTACTAACTTCCCCACTGTTTAGTTTCCCTATTATGATTGAGTTTTGTTATCTAATATTAAAGTTTTAGTTATATATACTTAGACGATATTACGGCAAAATCTGCATGTCAATTATGATGTCGATCATAGTAACTAGGTGATTTGTGTCATTAAAGCTATTATCAAATAGTAAAGATTATCTTAAACTGATTTTTTAAAGGTATAACATTCTCGAAAAAACAACAACTTGTTGCTATTTGTCAAGATGTGAGGACGAGAAAATAGTTAAGATAGTAGCAGTAGGCGACAAACTGCTTCTGAATTTAAACTAGAGTCTGTCTGTTGTGAAGCTGACGGTATCGGTGCTGAGAATGACTACATCTACCCCAGAAAAGACAAAAATTGCCATCCGCCCAGTACAATATCGAGACTTAGAGGCGATCGAAAGCTTGGCAGCCTCTTACTGCGAGACTGATTGGTACACTTGCTCAGTTACTTTAGGAAGACAACTGCAACAAGTACGACGTTGGTACGGATTGCTCAAGTTTTTGAGTTGGTTTCCTAATCCCTTCGAGCATCACTTGCACGTGTATGTCGCCGAGGAAGCTCAGAAGATTCGCGGTTGGATTCAAGTTTCTCCATTTAACAAGGCTCGTACCACTTGGCGAGTCGAACGGGTGCTAGAGGACGTTCAAACAACACAGTTGGAATTAAATTCAACAAAAATAGATATTGCTTCCCGGCTATTACGCCATTGCTTTGAAACCATCTGGGAAGCTCGGACTTGGTTGCTCGAAGTTAACATTCACCAGAAAAAGGCTCTAGCTCTTTATCGACAGAATGGATTTCAACCTTTAGCACAGATGACCTATTGGGCGATTTCCCCCGATCTGCTCCAACAATTAGCCCAACGGGATCCCGATTTACCTAATCTACTGCCTGTTAGCAACGCCGATGCTCAGCTTCTCTATCAGTTAGATTGCGTATCTATGCCTCCCTTGCTGCGTCAAGTGTTCGATCGACATATTCAAGACTTCAAAACCAGTTTGTTAAGTGCTGGAGTGGCGCAACTCCAACAGTGGGTTACTCACACAGAAGTTACTAGAGGCTATGTCTTTGAACCCCAACGCAAGGCAGCAATTGGCTATTTCAAGTTAGAGCTATGTAAAGATGGTTCCCGACCTCATCAAGCTCAGCTCATTGTCCATCCTTCCTATACTTGGTTATATCCCAAACTACTAGCGCAAATGGCTGGCATTGTTAGCCTGGTAACGCCTCAGTCTTTGCAACTGACTTCTGCTGACTACCAACCAGAGCGTGAGGAATATCTCGCCAAGTTAGGAGCTTCTGAGATAGAACACACTCTACTTATGTCTCGTTCTGTGTGGCACAAGCTAAGAGAGACAAAACCTTCAGAAGGACTACAGTGGTCGGGAGTATTACAGGGACTGCGACCAGTTCGCACCCCTATTCCTAGCCGGATGTCCTGGTTGAAGTTGCCAACAGTGTCAGCACCAAAGACTTCTCCTCATCAGGACGCGCCTGACTCTCAATCTGGTTCCACATCCCCGAAGTTACACTCTCAGGATAAAACAGTAGAGTCTTCCCAAAATTCTCCCCCAGCAAATAAATGGAAAAAATCTCAGCACTAGGATTGGATGTAGGCAAAAAACGTGTTGGAGTAGCTGGGTGTGACGGAACTGGTTTAATTGCTACTGGCTTGACTACTATTGAGCGCACTTCTTTAAGAAAAGATATAGAACAACTCAAAAAAATCGTTGAAGAAAGAGAAGTTCAAGTGTTAGTAGTGGGCCTGCCCTATTCTATGAAGGGAAATCTCGGATTCCAAGCCCAACAGGTAATTAAATTTGCTCGACAAGTGTCAAAAGCTTTGCAATTGCCCCTTGAATATGTTGACGAACGCTTAACCTCTGTGGAAGCCGAAGAGCAGTTAAAGGCTCAGAAGCGTTTTTCTAGTCGCGATAAAGCAGCGATCGACCGTCAAGCAGCAGCAATAATCTTACAACAGTGGTTAGATCAGCGTCCTTAGTCAGCTTTGCTCCCCAATTTTGTGATCTCCCAGGGTAGTAATGATAATATGGGAGATTGCAGTGTTTAAATAATTGAGTGAGAAAATCTCTATGTCTCTTACACAAGAAAAAAAACAAGAACTAATTTCCCAATACCAAGTTCACGAAACCGACACAGGTTCTGCCGATCTGCAAGTAGCTATGTTGACTGAAAGGATCAATCAACTTACCCAACACCTGAAGACAAATAAAAAAGATCATTCTTCTAGACGGGGGCTGTTAAAAATGATTGGTCGCCGCAAGCGTCTGTTAGCTTATATACAAAATGAAGACCCCAATCGCTATCAATCTTTGATTAGTCGCTTAGGGATTCGTCGTTAAAAAAATACTTAAACCTATGTCTTCTAAATCTTCAAAGGATCGATTGCCTTTTGAACCCCAGCAAAAAAAGAAAAAAGCACCCAAAAAAAAACCCGTTCAGTCTCAAACAGAATCTCAAAAGACTAAAAACTCACCCTCAAAAAACAAGGTAGGAGCAATTCCCGATGCAGTCAGCAAGCGGATGGTGCGTCGCATGGCTTTGTTCAGTGGCATTCCTACTTTCTTAGGCATGTCCTCATTTATTGTCTCCTACTTGATTGTCAGCCACCAATGGTTTAAGTTGCCCACAGTAGCAGTAGTACTTGTCAGTATGGGCTTTTTTGGTTTGGGAGTTTTGGGTTTAAGCTATGGCATCCTCTCAACTTCCTGGGATGAGGAGCGAGTTGGTAGTTGGTGGGGTTGGCAGGAGTTCGGCGTTAACTTTGGACGAATGACTGCAGCCTGGCGTTCTGCAAGACAAGAAGCAAGGAGAGAACAGTAAGTACTTGCCAAATTAATTCGCTAAGAATTGATTGTTACCAAAAATTGAGATTCTCCATAAAAAGCACCACTAAATCCAGAAGAATATTTAGCAGCAGATGCGAGCTAGCTTGCTCGATCTAAATAGTGTTTAGCGACAACTTGCTAAACATTGATAGCTAATAAACTCACAACTGATAACTAAGGAAATTTGAAATGATTGTAGTAATGAAAGTAGGTTCTCCAGAAGCCGAAATTGTTCGTATTAGTAAAGACTTTGAAGATTGGGGTTTGACGCCAGAAAAAATCGTTGGCAAGCACAAAGTAGTGATCGGTTTGGTAGGTGAGACTGCCGATCTCGATCCCTTGCAAATTCAAGAGATTAGCCCCTGGATCGAACAAGTTTTGCGGGTAGAACAGCCTTTTAAACGCGCTAGCTTGGATTTTCGTCACGGAGAACCAAGCGAGGTAGTCATTTCTACTCCTGAGGGACCAGTGACTTTTGGTAGAAATCATCCTGTAGTCCTCATAGCTGGACCTTGTTCGGTGGAAAACGAAGAAATGATCGTCGAAACAGCACAGCGAGTTAAAAATGCTGGGGCTAGATTTTTGCGAGGTGGTGCCTACAAACCACGAACATCTCCCTATTCTTTCCAAGGACACGGGGAAAGTGCTTTGGCTTTATTGGCAGCAGCTAGGGAAGCTAGTGGCTTAGGGATTATTACTGAAGTAATGGACACCGCCGATGTGGACAAGGTGGCTGAGGTTGCCGATGTGTTACAAGTTGGGGCGAGAAATATGCATAATTTTTCCCTGCTCAAAAAAGTTGGCGCTCAGGACAAACCAGTATTGCTCAAGAGAGGGATGTCCGCAACTATTGACGAATGGCTCATGGCAGCAGAGTATATTTTGGCTGCTGGCAATCCCAATGTAATTTTGTGCGAGCGCGGAATCCGCACTTTTGATCGCAAGTATACTCGCAATACTCTTGATTTATCCGTGTTGCCTGTACTGCACAATCTTACGCACTTGCCAATTATGATTGACCCTAGCCACGGCACTGGATGGTCTGAGCACGTCCCAGCTATGGCTAAAGCGGCGATCGCTGCAGGTACCGATTCTCTGATGATTGAAGTGCATCCCAATCCAGCTAAAGCTCTCTCCGACGGACCTCAATCCTTAACCCCAGAGGCTTTTGAGCGCCTGGTTGCAGAACTGTCAATTCTGGGTAAGGCGATCGGACGTTGGCCAACTCCTGCCGTAGCGTTTGCTTAATATGATTTTCACTTGAATACTTACTTTACCCTTTGAAATAATGAGTAACGAGTATTGAATTAATTCAAGGAATCAATAATAACTAATTAAACGAGCCTGAGCTAAGCTACTGTGTAGCTAGCTCGGGCTTTCCTTTTAGCAGCTAGACTGAACTGTGTTTAGTATTTAGTTCCGCCAGCAGATTCTAGTTGAATTAACTGAATTGTATTTTAATTTCCTTAATTATACTGAGGCGTTTAGCAATTAAATTTAGCCAAAATAAAAATTGAAACTTGGTTTATTAACAATAGGTATAGAAATATAATTTTGGCTTAGGACACATTTTGAAACTGGGGTTTTTGATGATTGAGAATCGAAAGCGAGAAAATGTCCTAACGCATTTTGGTATTGCTATATCTGAAATATTTATTTCACATTTTTTCCCTAATTAACGCTTTTTATTTAAGTGAATCTTAACATGTTAATGACTACTATGTACGTTAATTCCACCATACCCGCTCAAGTTTTAGAGGAAATATTTGAAAAAAACCTGTCCGGATGTCTTGTAATTTCTGATCCTAAAGATAAGTCAGTCAGGTGGGAACTCTATCTCAATAGTAACCTAATATACTATGCTACCAGTCTGGTTGGCAAAAATCAACGATTAGCTTGTTTATGGCAACAATTTAAACCCAACTTAACTCCACCAGAATTTGTCTCAGAAAACTTTGATTATCAGCAATTATGTAATTGGTGGCTGTCAAAAAAATTGCCGCAGTCAGACTTACAAGAACTACTTGTTAAACTTACTCAAGAAGCCCTAGCTCAGATAATTACTTTCGGATCTACTTCAATAGATTTTTTTCCAGATCGCTCTGTTGGTCCTATTATTCTCAGCTGCTCCTGGCGTGAATTATTAAAAAAAACAGAATCATTAAGTCATCAATGGCAACAGTTGCGCTCTCATATTTTTTCTCCTTTTTCACGCATTTATCTAGATACCGATAATTTGCATGATTTTTATAATTTTTGGAAGCAATTAGATAAAAAATCAGAAAATGAAAAGTTTTTTCGGGCTAAAAAATTATCATTTTGGCTAAAATTATTGTCTGAAAAGCCAGATTTATATCAACTAGCTAATAAAATCGATTTTACCCCTTTAACTGTAGCACAGCATTTTCATAATCTTGCAAAAAGGGGAATAGTGCAAATCTTACCTTTTGAAGTAGCTAATAATTCACTTCAGGAAGAAAATAATACAAATCTCCCTTTAATTGCTTGTATCGATGACAGTAAAACAGTACAAAATCAGGTGAAATTTCTCTTGGAAAGTGCTGGCTATAAAGTTTTGAGTATCACCGATCCTGGCTCCAGTTTGACCACAATGATCAGGCAAAAGCCCCAACTGATTTTAATGGATATTAATATGCCAGAAATTGACGGTTACTCCCTGTGTAAGATGCTACATCGCTCTCAGCAATTAAAAGATATTCCGATAGTAATGCTTACAGGAAGAGACGGAATAGTTGACAAATTGCGCTCAAAAATTGTCGGTGCCGTTCACTACTTAACTAAGCCTTTCGAGCCTAATGAGTTAATTGAAGTAGTCGAGAGTCTCACTCAAACTAAATCCCTTGTTAAAAGTTAATAGCTAATTGTTAATTGGACAGAAGTTTGGGGAATTATACAACTAGAGAAGAGCAGACTTATCTGTCAAACAATTGAGTTCAAAGGGAAAAATTACGATGAAGACAATACTAATTATTGAAGATACTCAGGCAGAAAGACAACTAATCTCGGCACTGCTAAGCCATGCAGGCTTTAACGTTGCTGTAGCTGAGAGTGCAGAAGCAGCATGGCAATGGCTAGAAAGTAATCCTGCCCCTAATTTGATTTTGTCAGATATTATCATGCCTGGGGAAACAGGACTGGAGTTATGTCGCAAGGTTCAGGAAAATTCCCAACTGCAGCAAGTACCTCTTGTATTTTGCAGTTCAAAGTCAGAGGAGTTCGATCGCTTCTGGGCATTACGTCAAGGTGCAAAGGATTACATTACCAAACCTTATACGCCTCAAGAGTTGGTGGCAATAGTTTCTAAAAATGCCAACTAAAAATTAGCATCATGATTCAGGAATATTTTGGCATCCAGTTATCTGGTTCTGTTCGCATAGCTTTGTCATTAACAGATCTCGAAACTATTGAACGCTTTGGAAGACCGCAAATTTGCCAGATTCCAGGGGTAGCAGCCTTTTTTTTAGGGATTACTCATCAAAGAGGAGCTTTAACTTGGGTTTTAGATAGCGATCGGTTTTTTGAGTTAGAGACATCTGAAGCTTACCAACAATCCCAGGTAACTGTAGTAATTCTCAAGCATCAGCTTGGGGATACTCACAAGCGAGTTGCTTGGTGCGTGAAGAATTTAGAAGGAGTTTTGACTTTAAATCTAACTCAGTTGCACCCTTGGACAGATCTGCTACCGGAGCGATTTCAAAGTTTATTCACTGCAATAGTTAAACATAATAACCAACCTATTTTTATCTTAGATTCCGAAGCATTTTTCCGTGCGATCCGTTCTCGAACTCATACTTTGGTTGGAGTATAGAACCTCGCGCTCGAGCATTTACTAAAACTTAATTTTTCCACCAACACAAGGATTATTCTTATGTCAGATTACTCCTTATCGGGTACTACCAAATCCCCCAATGGTACAAGTGCGACTCCACACCTAGATACTACTGAGTGTGTCAGTAGAATTATTTCGGCTAGCGAGTTAGAAAAGTCAGGAGAGATCGAACAGGCGATCGCTATTTATCGAGAGATCGTCGAATTAGATGGAGAAGGTACTTATCGGGCGATCGCTCAAAAAGCTCTGGAGAAGTTAGAACCAACTCAAGCAGGGTCGGTTTCTTCAACTCCAACTATAACCCCAACAACTGATGAGACTAATACTAGCGAGTCCTTACCTCTATTTCAACGCCTACTAAAGCAGTTTGACAACCTACCAATTCGTACCAAACAGCTTTCAGCTCTATTTACCTCAGAATTGATCTCAGTTGTTGGTTTAGTAGGTATTGGTTCGTTTTTGATTATTAGTACTGGTCGAAGTCAGTTATTAAACCAAGCTGAATCAGAATTAGCCGTTACCAATATTAACTACAATATCAAAATCGACCAGATGGGTTTCGGCTTTCGCGGTCAATCTGATAATGCGGCTGTTATTGCGGCTGCCAAAGCTCATGCCGAGGATCGGCCTTTGACTGGACAGTTACAACAGCAAGTTACGCAAATTCTACAAAACGAAATTAAAGCTAGACGGATCGAGTATGCGACTCTAGTCGGTAAAGATAGGAAGATTATCTCTAATGCCAATGCTGACAGACGAGGGGAAATATTCGACCCTAATGGTTTAGTTTCTAAGGTGCTGGAGAATCCCGGACAAATCAAGACCAGTCAGATCGTCTCTTGGTCAGAACTGCAGAAAGAGAAGCCACCTTTACCCGAAGGTTTTGGCGATCAGGATGCTTTAATTCGCTATACAGCCACGCCTGTCCGAGACCGAGTTACTGGTTCGACCCTCGGAGTTTTGGTTTCAGGAGACATCGTCAATCAGAAATTGCCGATCGTTGAAAAAACACTCAAAACCTTTAAGGGCGGTTACAATGCCGTCTATATGCGCAACTCAAAGGATAAATTTTCTCTGGCTACATCTCTGGGAGAAGGAGAAACAGATAAGCTAGGACAAGCTAAACGCAATCAGCCCTTACCTAACGAAGACCTACTCAATAGTGCCGTCAATAAAGCTGGAAAAACTACCACTGAACGATTGAACCTGGACGGTAAATCTTGCAGTATCATTCCTTTGCCTTGGTCGCCTAAATGTTACTCTATGGCAGCGACGGCTATTCCCAATCTCTCTGGAGAGCCAGTAGCAGTTTTGGTACGGGGGATCCCCGAGCAATCTTTGGATGCCCTAATTTTGAAGAGTCTGGGACTGCAAGGAGTTGTCTTGCTCTTTGCTCTTTTAGCAGACGTATTCTTAGCACTACTGCTAGGGCGAGCGATTGTAACTCCGCTGCAAAAATTACGGCACATGGCAGAAAGCTTCTCTCAGGGTAAACGGGAAGTAAGAGTAGAAGCGACCGCTACTGATGAGATCGGAGAACTGACCACTACTTTTAATCAGATGGCTGACAATATCGTCGCCACGGAAACCGATCTAGATCGACAAAAACGCCAGCAAGAAGCTGAGGCGAGAAAACAGCGTCAGGAAAAAGAACGCCTTCAGCACGAAGTTACTAAGCTACTCTTAGAAATTGAAGGAGCCCAGAGAGGCGATCTGACAGTTAAAGGTCAAGTGACAGAAGGTGTAGTGGGTTCAATTGCTGACGCTTTCAATGCGACAGTTAGTAAGCTGCGCCAACTGCTGCTGCAAGTTCAAAGTGTCTCTAACCAGGTCAGTGAAAAGGCTCAAGGTGGGGAAACTTCCGTGCGCCAACTGTCCTATGCTGCCTTAACTCAGTCGAGTGAAATCGAGCGAGCGCTGAAAAATGTGGCAGAAATTAACGACTCGATTCAAAAAGTAGCAGATTCTGCTACTGAGGCGGCTGACATTGCTCATCAAGCTCTCAATAAAACTCAAGAGGGCGACGCGACTATGGATGAAACTGTAGACAGTATTGAAAATATCCGCACTAAAGTTGCCGACACTGCCAAGAAAGTGAAACAACTAGCGGAATCTTCCCAGGAAATTTCCCAAATCGTCAATATTATTTCTGGTATTTCCGAAAAAACTAACCTTTTGGCTTTTAATGCTTCGGTTGAAGCGGCTCGTGCTGGGGAACACGGTGAAGGATTTAAAATCGTTGCCGATGAAGTCCGCCGCTTAGCAGATCGGGTCACAGAAGCAACCAAGGATATTCAACAATTGGTTAATACCATTCAAAAGGAAACTGGTTCGGTATTGGAGACGATCGAGTCTAGTACGACAGAGGTGGTTAACGGTACCAAGTTAGTCGGTAAAACCAAACAAATCTTGCAAGATTTGGCAGGTACCAGTCAAACCATTGACCAATACATTCAGGAAATCTCTAACAGTACCAGGGCTCAGACTAATGCCTCCGAGCAGGTAAACCAGACGATTGAAAAAGTTGCCCAGATTGCGACAGAAAACTCTAGCGAAGCTCAGGACGTCTTAAAAGCCCTCCGAGTCTTAGTAGAAGAGTCTGAAGAACTTCAATCCTCCGTAGCGCGTTTCCAATTGTAATCCTAGTTGACCCAGTTTTTATTTGGTTGAGCGATGAATTTTCAGTTAGATCCGGCAATTCTCATCGAAATGACCCAACAAGCTCGCCAGTGCTTCTTGGATGAGGATGCCCCAGAATATTTAGAAGCCTTTGAAAAGGGTCTCCAGCAGCGTAATGGCTCTGTTGATTTTAAATCTATATTGCGAGCAGCCCATTCTCTTAAAGGAGGTGCTGGTCTGGCTCAACTCCCTAGTATCAAAGAGTTAGCTCACAAACTTGAGGATTTACTGCAGGCGATCGAGCAAAAGCAGGTGCCGGATCTAGAATCAGCTTGGCTCCTTTTTGAGAAGGGTGTAGCTGAGGTAGGTTTTTTGTTGACTCAGACGAGGACTGTCCCAGATGTGGTGGCAGATCCAAACCTGCTGAAAGCCTTAGAAGAATGGGGTCAATTTCAGACAACAGAAGTTGAACCAACCGAGACTAATAATGCTCCTAGTGCCTTAGTCAAAAGTGCCTTAAAGCAGGATTTAGAAGCCTGTTTTGTCAGGATAGAGGAACTACCAGACGATGCTCCTATAGGGATGGTTCTAGAGTCTCTAGCAACTTTCTTCGAGGAATGTTTGCTTTTGGGGGAGACTCTGGATTTGCCCTGGTTAGTAGAGAGCATCGAATCGCTGGAAGAAATTTTAGAAGAATCTTTGCCTGATGAGACTTTATTAGCAACCAAACAGGCGATCGGGGAACTGCGAGAACAAAGAGATCGCTATCTCGAGCCTAAATCAACTCCAATAGAGTTCGCTACTCCATCCGACGAGACAGAAGAGGAAAACATCAGTTCCGAGAATATTACTCCCGATGAATCCTTAGTACAGCAGCAGCGAGCTATTTCTCAGTTACGGGTTCCCCTAAAACGTTTGGAAGGGATGACCAATAATGTTGAAGAATTAATCCTTACTCAAGAACGCCTTCAGTTGCAACAGCAGCTATTAAAGCAGTCTAATCGGCGTTTGCGGCAACTCGCTCGCCAGTTTGAACCTCTTCGCAACCAGGTACAAACTTTTTACGATCGCTTGGCTGTCGCTCCCTTGCGATCGCCAACGCCTTTGACTATGGGAGTCGCTGACCATTCAGTCGAGCGGCAATTTGACTCTTTGGAGTTAGACCGCTTTACCAATCTCCATAGCAGCTTGCAGACTTTTCAAGAGTTAATGCTACAGGTACAGGAAACTCGCGCGGATCTAGACTTAATCAATAGAGAGCTTTCAGAAGATCTAGAAGAGGTACAGAAAAACCTGAAAACCCTCTATAACGATGTCACTAAATCTCGTCTAGTTCCCTTCCAAATTCTCGCATCTAGGTTTGTGCCTCAAATCCAACATCTGAATCGCAAGTATGACAAGTCAGTTGACCTAGAGATTGAAGGAGAAGATTTATTATTAGACCAATTGCTGCTAGAGCAATTACAAACTCCTTTAACTCATTTGCTCAACAATGCTTTTGACCACGGCATCGAAACTAGAGCCGAACGCCTAGCCAATCATAAGCCTGAAACGGCTCGAATTGTCATCAAAGCTATTGCGCAGAATAATCAACTAGTTATTAGCTTAGCCGATGACGGTCGCGGCATCGATCTGCAACGAGTATATCAGCGAGCCATAGAGCGAGGGCTGTGTCCTCAAGAAACATCTTTTGAGCAGTTACGCCAGGAGGAAATTTTAGATTACATTTTCCAACCCAATTTTTCCACAGCAGAAAAAGTAAGCGAACTGTCTGGTCGAGGTGTGGGGTTAGATATTGTCCGCAGTCAAATTCAGAAATTACGCGGTACTATCCAAATCGAGACAGAACCAGCTAAGGGAACAATCTTTACCTTAAAATTGCCTTTAAGTTTGAGTTTGCTGTCATTGTTGTTGTTTCAATGGCAAAATCGGCTGTTGGCTGTACCGACAAGCAGCGTTCTAGAAACCTTGCTTTACTCTGAGTTGGATTGGGTGGAGGCAGATAAGCCAACTGTTAGATGGCATCAAAAGATAGTTCCTGTAATTGATTTATCGAAGTTATTGCCCTATCCCACCCAACCTACCCAGTTAGCTAAGCCAATGGTGGGAATTGTTTTAGATGGTTCCTTTGGTCCTTTAGTGGTAACAGTAGATGCTTTGCTCAGCGAACGACAACTTATTGTCAAACCTTTTGACGATACTCTTATTACTCCACCTTACTTGGCTGGTTGTACTATTTTGGGTACGGGTGAAGCGGTACCAGTGATTCTCCCTCAAGCCTTAGAGGTATCTTCGGCTCAACCAGAATCTCAACAGCGATCGCTGCAAGTCACAACCGCACCGACCAAGATTCCTACAATTATGGTAGTAGAAGATTCGGTAGCCACCAGGCGTTTATTAGAAAGACTCTTTACCCAAATTGGCTTTAATGTCGTGGTTTGTCGAGATGGACAGGAGGCTTTAGACGCAATCTACCAACATGGCAAATTGGTCGATTTGATAATCTCAGATATTGAAATGCCTCGACTAAATGGTTTTGAGTTACTTGAGAAACTGCGCTGTGATCCTACTTGGCAAGAAGTACCAGTAGTCATGGCTACTTCTCGAACGGGAGAACGTCACCGACAACAGGCGATCGAGCTAGGGGTAAATGCTTATTTAGCTAAACCCATTCAACCTCAAGAATTACTAGCAACCATTCAACCTCTATTGGAGTTCAACCCGTCTTGACATACTCCGGCTGCTATACTTCCAGGAGTTAAGCATTGACAAAACACAAATCCAATCAGGTGATGTGTAACAATTGAGATTAGAAAAACTTAAAAAACCACATATACTCAAATCATGGCAGGTAAAATTAAAAAAGGCGCTCTCGTTCGTGCCGTTCGGGAAAAACTAGAAAATAGTCTAGAAGCTAAAGCTAGCGATCCTCGCTTTCCTCCCTACATCTTTGAAAGTAAGGGTGAAATTGTCACTCTCAATGATGAATACGCCCTAGTAAAATTTTACGTGCCAACACCGAATATCTGGTTTCGCATCGATCACCTAGAACTAGCTGAATGAGCTGATAACAAGCGATTAAATTATGAACTCCCCTGTTGCTTCTCCGATTTCTTGCCGATCGCCCCTGGTTTCGATCGTAGGTGCTGGTAAAGTTGGCAGTACCCTCACCCAGCGTATTGCTGAAAAAAACCTGGCAGATGTAATTTTAGTAGACATCGTCGAAGGTTTGCCTCAAGGGATAGCCCTTGATTTGACCGAAGCACAGGGAATAGAACTACACGACAGTCGAATTATCGGTACCAGCAACTATGCCGATACCGCTGGTTCAGATATTGTGGTGATTACTGCAGGTCTTGCCCGCAAACCAGGAATGAGTCGGGAAGACTTAATGCAAACCAATGCCAAAATAGTAGTCGATGTAGCCAAACAAACTATTGCCTACTCTCCTAATGCCTTATTCCTCGTTATCACTAACCCCTTGGACGTGATGACCTATTTAGTATGGCAAACAACTAATCTCCCTCATCAAAAGGTAATGGGGATGGCAGGAGTCCTAGATTCTTCCCGGCTGCAAACTTTTATTGCTATGGAACTGGGAGTTTCAACGGCTGACGTGAGTGCAATGGTGCTGGGAGGTCACGGAGATTTAATGCTGCCATTGCCTCGCTACTGTACTGTTCGAGGCGTTCCTATTACTGAACTCATGGATGCAGCAACCATTGAACGACTATTTGAACGAACTCGTTACGGAGGAGCAGAAATTGTTAAGTTGCTGCAAACTGGTGGGGCTTATTTTGCTCCCGCATCTTCTGCTTGCTTGATGGTAGAGGCAATTTTACGAGATCAATCCCGCCTTCTCCCGGCTGCTGCTTATCTTAAAGGGGAATATGGCATAGAGGATATTTTTCTGGGCGTTCCCTGTAGATTAGGATGCCAAGGAATCGAACAGATATTAGAAGTTAAACTTACTGAGGCAGAACAAAAGGCATTAAAGGTCTCTGCTTCCTCAGTTCGTCAGAACCTTAAGCTAGCTTTAGCTAGTCTGGAGAGTTCTTAACTTTATCCCTAAAAAAGACTGTTCCCAGGATTGGGATACAGTCAGTTGTGCAGCTAAAATAGAAGGCCTATTTTAGCTTTAGCTTTCTTTCTTGAGAAAATTTTGGACTTGGTTAATAGCAGCAGCGCCAATGTTAAACAAAGCCCAACCTAGTGCGATCGCGATCGGACCAAAAACTATTAAAACCCGCATGTCCATGTCTATCCCTCCTCTCTGATTTCTTAAAGTATTTAAATATAAGTTTATTTTAATCTATATCTGTTCCCTTACTAGCATGAATTAGAGCTAACTTTTCATAGCGCCTGGCGTGTTCGATTAAATCTGCTGCTTCTGCGTCAGAAACATCTCGCACGCGCTTACCTGGAACGCCAACCATTAGCGATTGCGGCGGCACCTCCTTCGTGACAATGCAGCCAGCACCAATAATACTACCAGTTCCTACTCTTACCCCATCTAAGACTACTGCCCCAATACCAATGAGACAACCTCTTTCAATGTAAGCCGCATGAACTACAGCGCGATGACCTACAGTTACGTAATCTTCCAGTATTGTCGGCTTGCCAGGGTCGCCATGTAAAATAGCTCCATCCTGGATATTAGTACACTTACCAATTTCAATCCGTTCCCAATCCCCTCGCACTACAGCACCGTACCAAACACTTGCTCCCGCAGCTAGGTACACCTGTCCTACAACCACAGCATTGGGAGCAATAAAAGCTGCTAAGGATAGATTAGGAAGAGAAATATTAGCTTTTACAGAAGATCCTTGGGAAATTTCTTGTCCCATAGAAATATAAGATAAACTGCACTCTAATTTTAAAGCTCTTACTATCAAACAATAACTAATTGATAGCTAAACTGGGAACAGTTAAGAATTTGAAGCTTGTTAACATTTCTTAGTACAACGAACAAAATTTATGTCTAGGTACTAGGAGAGAAATTAATGTCAATATGCAAAAATAAATTACTAGATATAAAGTAAAATTTAGATTAATTACAGCTATTTTACAAAGCTCAACATAATCAATAAAACTTAATCTATCATGTCCTGCTTCCTTATCCATAGGAAACAGCTCGATTTAAGCTATAGCAAAGTTTGTTTCGATTAAGCATCTCAAGATTTTCTTGATAAAAGTAAATAAAAATCGCCCATATTACTTAATATAAATATACAAAAAAACATAGCTCAATTAGAAGAGATGTAAATATACTTATTAGAAAGATAAATGATGCAGATTTAAACTTGCATTCTTCATCAAACAACACCGTAATAATTGATAAATAACCAATGACAACCACTTTACAAACACGCGACACTAGTAACGCTTGGGAGCGTTTCTGTCAGTGGATAACTAGCAGCAACAACCGTATTTATATCGGCTGGTTTGGCGTGCTCATGATTCCCTGTCTACTAACTGCTACCATCTGCTTTATCATTGCCTTCATCGCTGCTCCCCCCGTGGACATCGATGGCATCCGCGAGCCTGTTGCTGGCTCCCTACTCTACGGCAACAACATTATCTCTGGTGCAGTAGTTCCTTCTTCCAATGCCATTGGCTTGCACTTGTATCCCATTTGGGAAGCAGCTTCTCTCGATGAGTGGCTCTACAACGGCGGTCCTTATCAGTTAATTATTTTTCACTTCGAGATAGGAATTTTCTGCTGGATGGGACGGCAATGGGAGCTAAGCTACCGTCTAGGAATGCGTCCCTGGATTTGCGTCGCTTACTCCGCTCCAGTGGCTGCAGCGACTTCTGTTTTCTTAATTTATCCGCTCGGACAAGGTTCCTTCTCCGACGGTATGCCTCTAGGAATCAGCGGTACTTTCAACTTTATGTTCGTGTTCCAAGCTGAGCACAACATACTGATGCATCCCTTCCACATGCTCGGTGTAGCTGGCGTGTTTGGCGGTGCTCTTTTCTCTGCTATGCATGGTAGTTTGGTAACTTCCTCCTTAGTACGTGAAACCACCGAAAACGAGTCTCAAAACTACGGCTACAAATTCGGACAAGAAGAAGAAACTTACAACATCGTGGCGGCTCACGGCTATTTCGGTCGCTTAATCTTCCAATACGCTTCCTTCAACAACAGCCGTAGCTTACACTTCTTCTTGGGTGCATGGCCTGTAGTTGGGATCTGGTTCACCGCATTGGGAATCAGCACCATGGCCTTTAACCTCAACGGTTTCAACTTTAACCAGTCCATCCTTGACTCTCAAGGTCGCGTGATCAACACCTGGGCTGACGTTCTCAACCGCGCTAACCTCGGTTTTGAAGTGATGCACGAGCGCAACGCTCATAACTTCCCCTTAGACTTAGCTGCTGGAGAGTCCACTCCTGTAGCTCTGACTGCTCCTTCTATCCAAGGCTAATACTCTTAGCTGAATCAAGATATGATTAAGCCGCTCTTCTCAAGAAGGGCGGTTTTTTTGCTAAGTTTTATAACAATTAGTAGTTTGCTTCTCCTTCTCTCATCACTAGCAAGTATGGTTATTCAACTATGTCCCACAAATTGCTTAGCCTAGATGCCGAAGTATTTGTAGAAAATGCTGATGCCAAATCTTTAAAAATCAGTAATTATTAGGAATTAGATAGATGTTAACTAATTTATCCCTAAATTTCAGTCAACACTAAGCAAAATATCATGATATTCCTCTCGCCAGAAGACCTTGGGATTAATAAGGATTATTCTTCATCTGAAGTTATTTTTCAAGATAAACTTTTTACTCGCGGTCCTGACTTTTCCAAAAAAGATATTGATGCTGCTATTGGATTTTGTGAAAAATATTTGAACCAAGGTTCTTACTTATTAGTAGATAATAAATTTTATGTATCTATTTGGCTTCAAATACGTAAATCTAGAAATAGTAGAAGAGAAAAAGTAAGCCAAGTAGAACCAGCATTTATCCGTTTCTGTGAATTAAAATTATCTGCATTTATTGGACCAATTGCTTCTTTTATGTGTGAGGATATTCTTAATGAAAATCCTGGAATAACTAAAACAGAATTAGTCAAAACTTTAGCATCTTATATTCCCGAAACCCATAAAGCCATAGCTTTCCAAGAAGAAATATCAAGCTTTTAAAAAATCAGTTTTTTACCAATAAGTTAAATAAATGAGATTATTTCTCTAGCACAAAAATAAGTAAAAAAGTTGCTGTGCATCGATCGCGAACGCGATTAGGAAGATTTATCAGCTATTTTAAAACCTGGCACGCACTTAGAATAATTGTCTCAGCAAAAGATTGTATCTTTCTTGTCTGAGCATTTTTTTATGTTATCTTATCAGCCTTTGTGGGAATTATAAAAGTGAAGTTTTTAGCAATCAAAAGCTATTTAATCATGTTAACAAATCTTCGAGATAATTTAAAGTTTAATAATCTCAAATTAGAGCAGAAACTGACATTAATATTACTTTTGGTTTTCCTAGCAGGAATAGTTATTAGCAGTAGTGCATTGTCTACCTTATTACACCGCAGTGCCCAGACACAAATAACCTCCAAGGCTTTGATACTGATCCAGACTATGAATTCTGTCCGCAATTACACAAGTACTAAAATCAAACCAGAGTTAGCGGAGAAGTTAGAAACAAAATTTTTACCCGAAAGTGTTCCCGCTTACTCTGCACGAGAAGTTTTTGAAAATTTTCGCGCCAATAAAGAATATAGTAATTTTTTCTACAAGGAAGCCACACTTAATCCCACCAATCCTCGAGATCAAGCAGATGCCTTTGAAACTCAAGTTGTCGAAGGCTTCCGTCAGTCCAAAGAACTTAAAACTATTCAGGGCTTTCGTTCTACTGAGAAGGGAGATATCTTCTATATTGCTCGTCCTCTAACAGTCTCTAAATCTAGCTGTCTGCAATGTCACGGACAGCCGGATATGGCACCGAAAACATTGATTGAGCGATATGGAACCAAGGCCGGATTTGGATGGAAACTAAACGAAATTGTCGGCGCTCAGATTATTTTTGTCCCGGCTAGCAAGGTTCTTCAGAATGCTCGTCAATCCTTTATTCTGACGATGGGGATTGTGCTTGGAGTTTTTTCTTTAACCATTTTTCTGGTTAATCTTTGGTTAAGGCGATCTGTGGTTCGTCCTTTAAGGAGGATGGCTCAAGTTGCCGAAGTTGCTAGTAAAGGCGATCTCAGTGCAGAGTTTCAGAAATTGTCTAATGATGAGGTAGGTAAGCTAGCGGAAGCTTTCACGCGTATGAAGATAAGCTTTGCGCTTGCTATGAAAAAACTGCAACAAGAAAAGAAGAAAAATCGCACTCAAGACAAACACGGATCTTAATACATTTGTCTATGTTGTTAGTTGAGTCGATCGCCTTGCAATATAATCTATATTCCGCATAAATACTTACGCTATTTATTAAACTTTACTGAGAGATAGCCAAGTCCAGATTATACAAATAATGTTTAGCTTACTACAAATGAACGTGCGGAATCTGGGTTTTTCAACCCAGATTGTTTGCAAGATTGACGGAGATTACCCGTTCGAAAACTACATTAAACCCCAGAAGTGGAGTACGCCTTGACCGGAAACTAGCTCAATGATTAAAGCAGCTACAAAACCAATCATGGCGAAACGGCCATTCCAGTTTTCAGCAGAAGTATTGAAGCCAAACTTAATGTCGTTGCGGTTTTCGTTTTCCATGATTTGTCCCTGGATTAATTAAGTTTTGTAAATGTCTCTGTATATAAATGTAACAAAACTAGAATCAAAGTGCAATAATACTGTCAACAAATACAAATAATTTTTATTTGTCTGTTTCCTCTAAATGCTTGTAAGCTGCTTCCGTCACCACCCTACCTCTGGGAGTGCGATTGAGATAGCCGATCTGCAATAGGTATGGCTCGTAGACTTCCTCGATCGTTTTTACGTCTTCCCCAGTAGCCGCAGCCACCGCTTCTAAACCTACTGGACCGCCTTGAAATTGTTTCATGATAGTACTCAGGACTAAACGGTCTGTCCAATCTAGCCCCTTAGAATCAACATTAAACACTTCCATCGCTTCTGCTGCTAACTCTTGAGTAATTAACTCTATTCCCTTAACCTGAGCATAGTCTCTTACCCTTCTGAGGAGGCGATTGGCAATTCTGGGGGTTCCTCGCGAACGACGGGCGATTTCTTCTGCTCCTTCCTGAATAATGGTAATTTGCAGAATAGAAGCGGTGCGCCAGACAATTTGGCTCAGTTCGTCCGGTTCGTAAAAGCGCAGTCTTTGAATCAGACCGAAGCGATCGCGCAAGGGAGAAGTTAAGGAACCTGCCTTAGTAG
>JBFRWL010000505.1:0-7883 GCA_051439565.1 Prochloraceae cyanobacterium | reverse complement strand
AAATCATTAATGATTTTGCTGAGAAATATTAGGGTATATACAGGAGCAAAAAAACGATAATGGTAGCGTCGCACGGATGCTGGCGTATATGCTGCGTATAACCAACCGTTCGAGAGGCGATAGAACAAAAATGCACACACAAGTGAATTCATCTTGAACAGAAGACCAGCAAACCCCCCTTGGGAAATAATCAGAGTTCTAGCTAGAATAAGAGCTATTAGGGCTAGTATGGGTAGGAGTAGATACCTACTCAGCATAGTTGCGTATTGCGCAAAGATACGTTTTCCATTGCTCAAGTCTAGCTGGCTTGAATCCTGAAAGCGCTTGGGCAGCAAAGACCACAGCCATTGTGAGAGCAACCACGCCAACAAAATAGCTCCCACAAACGCGAGTAACTGGATTTGGACGCTGGGACGAGACAAAAATATCAGAACTTTTTTAAAAAGGATAAATAGATTATCAAGGCTAAGTTCACTTGACATGACACATCTGCCTTACTCAAGACCAAGTATGCGGTTTAGTTTTTGAGTTAGTTTTATTGCTGCCTCAGTTGGTTCTATCTCTCCTTGTAAAACTTGATTGTATAATCGATCGGCATATTTTCCTGTTCCCACGATCGTAAATGTTTGATAGAAATATTCTAGAGGAATTGCGATGCTGCTTCGGGACTCAGAGAGCAAGGCTGCTTGTGTCGGAAACAAACTTGAATCAAGCTTAACTTGAACATTAGTAGCTATTAACGCCTCTGTTTCTACAGTCAGTTTCTTTTGCTGCTGAATATTGGTCATAAACTTAGCTAAGTCAAGTGCCAGTTCTCTACCTGATGCCGATGATGCTTGATTAAACAACATGACAAAAGTAAAAAGCAAAGGAGTTGCAGATTGCTCAGCACGTGTTGGTAAAGAAGTAACGCCTAACTTGTCTACTCCCATCGCTGCATTCAATTCAAGTACTTCACTTGAGAAACATACATAGTAAGCTAACTTCCCCGCGACAAAAGCCTCCCGCAGTTCCTTAATATCTTCGCTGAAAATAAAATTCGGCTGATTATAAACTTCTCTTAGCCACTCAAGCCATTCGATAAAGCCCTCTTGATTCAAGACTAGGCGACCTTGAGCATCTAAAAGCTGACCCCCAAAAAGCTTGACTCCCCAAAACATTCTGAGTAAGGTTGAGGGAAAGGCAATTTTGCGTCCAGCTTTTGCTTCCTTTTCCAGTGTTTTTAGTGTTGTGGCTGGTTCGGTGACCAAGTCTTTGTTGTAGCAGAGAAACTGTGTCGAAGTTGCCCAAGGTACTCCGTAGAGCTTACCTTGGTAGCGGACTCTCTCTAGTGCTTGAGGAAGATAGAGAGAGGGCTTAATCTCACCTTCCTGGAGATGACTAATGGTGTCTGAATCAACGAAAAAAGGTATATTGATATCCAGGCTAATAAGCAGATCTGGTCCTAAGCCTGCTTGAGCCTGCTCAATGAACCGCTTATTAATGGTAGAATCTGGCTCGAAACTATTTTCGCTTTCGATATATTCTGGAATAATGGTCACCTGGGGATGAAGAGCGCTATATTGAGCGAAAATTGACTGTAAAACTTCTCCTGCTTTGCCTGATAAGTTATGCCAAACCAAAATGTTTCCTTGCTCTTGGGTCTCTGTATCTAGTGAGCTATTTCCACAAGAAGAGAGAAAAAGTGTGACGATCAACACTAATTTGGCAACCAAGCGTTGGTTCATCTGTTCTTAGTCTTATAGGTTTGTATAAGTTGGCATAGATTTTTAGTTGCGCCAAATCTCAATCCTGTGGTCTAGACTTCCACTAGCGAGAATTTTGCCGTCAGAACTAAGAGCGATAGCGCTTAGTGCTTGTTCATGACTATTGAGGGTTTGCAGCAATTCTCCCTGATTTAGATGCCAAATTTTAATCGTCTTGTCCTCACTCCCACTGAAGAGATACTGACCGTCAGGACTAATGGCAATAGCAGACACGGCTCCCTCATGACCTTTTAAAATCCGAAGTAGTTTACCAGTGCGATAGTCCCACAGCGCGATCGTTTTATCCTCGCTAGCACTGACAATTATTTGGCGATCGGAACTAATAGCAACAGCTCTGACACAGCCTTGGTGTACTCTGAGAGTATTGTTTAGTTCTCCTGATTGCACGTTCCAAATTCTCACGCTCTTGTCTTCACTACCACTAATAACTGTTCGACCGTCACTACTAATTGCTAGACAATGGACCCATTCTTTATGCCCAAACAGTGTCTGGAATGGCTCTCCTGTTTGCAAATTCCAGAGTTTAATTTTATGACTTCCACTGGCAAGAATTTGCCCGTCAAGACTCAGCGCTAGGGAACGAATTGGCTTTTTATGGCCAAATAGAGTCCGCTTAAGTTTTCCAGTTGGCGAGTGCCAAATTTTAATATGACTTCTGTTATCGTTGTTATCGCTACTAACAATAGTCTGTCCGTCAGGACTAATAGCAAAGGTCAAAACCTCCTCTGAATTAAGCTTGAGTTTGCTTGTCGAAGTCGGTTGGCATTGATTCAAATCCCAGAGCTCAATGGTATTGCTACGATCGATACTAATCAGAGTTCGACTGTCAGTAGTAATAGCAAGAGAAGCTACCTTTCCAGAAATTCCCCTGTAGGTATGGCTGAGGGCAAAATTGATTCCCTTTCCTTGAGCTTGATTTTGACTTTGTGCGATCGTTGTTAAAAGACTCTGTACTCCCAGGAAACTTTCTTCGTCTCCCAAAGCTAAAAAACAAGTTTTCAGATTTTCTAGATACTCTCGATCTTGTCTTGTTAAGGTAGACTCAATTGCTTCTAAATCCTTTAAGCCTTCTAGAGAAGACAGTTGACGCTGTTGCAACCAGATTTTCAAAGAGTAATCAATTTGTTCTGTTGCTAAAGACTTATCTGATAAATGAGTTAAACTTTGAGCTAGTTTCAAAGCTAATTCCGGCATCCAGTAAGGTCGTTGTGCGGCTAAAGCTTGAAATACCTCTTGATAGATAGAAACTGTAGTTCTAATTCCCTGTTGCAGAAATTTTTCAGGAGCTAGATCGATTAACTGCGGTAGTAACTCTGGCAAAAGAGGGGAGAGGTCACAATGAACTAGATAGTGAATATCTGTCACCCAGCCTGCTACTAAACAATGGGAGATAGTTAAAAACTGGCAAAGCGCCTCGAAATCTTGGCTGCTAACTTGATATTCAAAGGCAAGTTCTCTAGTATCGATCCCAGCACGTTGCAATTGCTCTACTTCTTCTAGAATTGCCAAATTGATTGCATCTGTACCTCCGAGTCGCCTTATTTCTTCTGGGTTTTTCCCTAATGCCAACAGCTTCTGCTCGGTTTCTTTCCACTCGATCGCTCTGGTTTTTACCGACTCTTCAATCAACTCTCGACAAGACAGTTTAAAGATAGTTTCATAGCAATATTTTTCTTGTCCTAAGCCCCAATAAGCCATTCTAAAATAGAGATAATCTCCCTCAAATTCTGATTCTAAAATTAAAGTAGGCTCAGATTTAAGCATCCAAAAAAGGGCTTTAATACTCGCTTCACCGTAAAAATGCTTGCTTTCCCAAGCACCGCCCAAAAATTCTGTCGGTCTTACTTGACTATGTAATGAATAGTTTTTACTTAAGAATTCTCGCAGTCCTTGAGCTAATCTGCATTCGATTTTTTCTGTTGCTATACCAATTTTTTCAAATTCTTTTAACCTTATTTTAGGGGGTGCAATAAAAATTCGCAGCGGTCTTGATTCGTTCTGACGGCGAGATTCCAGCAGTTGAATTGGCAATAATTTTAGGGGCCAAAAATCAAATATTTTTTGTATTTCTGGCTGCAGCAATGTTGTTTCTCTTTGATAGGCTGCTAGTTGCAAGATTTTGGCTCGCTTTTGCTCTATTAATTGCTGTTGTAAGACTTTTTCCTGTTGAAAGCGTTGCTGCTGGAAATCTAAACCTACTCGATTAATTGATGAGGTAACTTCTTGAACTAAGTCTTGAATTTCTATCGCTTTTTGATAGCCAATTTCGACAATTTCTTCCTGAAAAGTTAGTCGATCTTTTTCGACTTCAATCTGACTACCAATTCCCAGGGAACTTAGCATTACCTTGGCTTGGTTCTTGTTCTGGTTCTTCAGCTCATCTTGAATTTCGTTTAATAGCGTGCTAGTCCCCGAATACACTATAGTTTTAAACACAGGGGTAGCTACTCTAAATAATAAATTTAACCATTTTTCCATATTAGTTTTCGGCTGAGAAACTGCCTGATTTTTTTGGCTAAATTATCCCATCTATCGATAATATTCTCAACCTATGCTGCAATAACCAATATATCTTCCTGGTCTAATTAAGTGCTTTCTTCAGCATTTCCACTACTGTATCTATTCCTGCTGGCTTGACGGAACAGCGTGCGAGAATTTCCGCATCGTCCAGCGCACTGCGTAGCGCCCCTAAAACCTCTCCCTTATCCTCTTCTATTAGGTTCTCCATCTGAGCGATACCAAACTCAGTTTCTCCGAGTGCGACAGTGTAGAGAGCCGCTAGAGCCTGATCGCATACATTATTACTCTGACAAAATGCCAAACCTTTTTGCCACTGACTGTATGCTCGATCTAAATTTCCCTCTAAGGCGTAGATCAAACCTAGATTAAAGATGGAGATGTAGTTGTTAGGATCGAGGTCAATAGCTTGCTCTAATTTATTCTTGGCTTCAATTAAATCGTTGTTCAACAGATAAACCCAGCCCAGATTATTGTAAGCTGACCCATAGTTACGATCGAGTTGGATGGCTCGTTGGTAAGAGACGATCGCTGGTTCTAATTTTCCTTGCTGCTCGTAGACTAAACCTAGATTATTGTGAGGGGAGGCGTATTGAGGGTCGAGCTCAATTGCTCGCTGGTAAGAAGCGATCGCCGCTTCTAATTGACCCCGATCGGAATAGACATTGCCCAGATTATTGTGAGGGGAGGCGTATTGGGGGTCGAGTTCAATTGCTCGCTGGTAAGAAGCGATCGACTCTTCTAATTTGCCCTGGTTGCGATAGACATTGCCTAGGTTGTAGTGGGTGTCAGCGCTTTTGGGGTCGAGTTCGATCGCCCGCTGGTAAGAAGCACTGGCTGCTGCTAATTTTCCTTGCTTCTCATAGACTAAACCTAGATTGTAGTAAGGGTAAAGGTATTGGGGGTCAAGTTCAATTGCTCGCTGGTAGAAGGTGATCGCTTTGTCTAATTCCCCCTGATTGTAATAAACATTACCCAGAGCATTGTGGGGAGAGGCGTATTGGAGATCGAGTTCGATTGCTCGCTCATAGGAGGCGATCGCCTTTTCTAATTCCCCCTGTTCGGCATAAATATTGCCCAGACCGTTGTGGGGAGAAGCGTATTGGGGTTCGAGTTCAATTGCTCTTTGGTAGGAAGCGATCGCCTTTTCTAATTCTCCTCGATCGCGATAGGCATTACCTAAGTTGTTATGTACAAGACTATAAATGCTAGCTGGTGTCCCAGATTGATTTGTTAACTTCAACGCTTGCAGATAAGCTGCAATTGCTTTTTCTAATTCGCCCTGCTTGTAATAGACGCTACCTAGCTCGTTGTAGTAAGAGGCATCTTTGGGTTCGGGTTGGACGGTCTGCTGGGAGGAGTCGTTTTCTGCTTCTAAGTTGTCCTGTTGGGAAAAGACTTTCTCCGCAAGCTGGGGAGTTTCAGTCTCTACCTGATTGAACTGTTCCTGGCTAAGCTGGGAAGTTTCAGCATCTACTTCGTTAAACTCTTCCTCACTGTCAGGCAAATTTTCTGGCTGAAACTGCATCGCCTTGAGTTCTTTTTCTGTTTCCCCATCCAGGCATTTGCGCTTGGCTAATTTTTCCACTTCTTCTGGCAGTTGGGGAGTATCCTCCGGGTCGCTAAAGAAATCTATATCACTGAAAAACAGTTTTAAGCGACGCTGTCCGTCTTGACTCAAGGTAGGGGAAAAAGCTCTGACAATCTCTAGCACGCTGAGCGCCCAAGTTCTATTATACTGCCAGCCCCGGACAAATCTCGGTACTAGGTAGTGCCAGCCTTTTTCTTCCTCTTGCCAGAATTGATGGTGAACTAGATCGGCAATGGTTTGAGCAATAGACTCTTCCTGAAGTTGTTCGGTAATATCGGGAATATTGTGGGTTAGCTGTTCGAGTCGCAATTCTAGGAAAGCGATCGCCCGTTCGTTTAATTGCCTAGATATGGGCTCGTCCCGCCTTACCGGGGCTAAGAGATATTCTCGCAAAAACTCAGCTAATTTCGCGTTCAAGCGCAGCCCGTCCGCCCAGATCAACGAGTAGCGCTCCTGCAATGATTTTAACTCCTGTTCTAAGTCAGTAACGTCCAGCATTTCCTTCAACAGCTCTACATCAAGACGACGCATCATTGCCAAAGCATAAACTGCTCGTAAATCTTGTTCTCGTTCTTTAGAACTAAAGCATTGAACTAAAAACCTTTCCCAAGTCTTGTTTATAATCTGTTGGCGAGTAGTTGCTTCCCCCAAAACTGTTGACACGGGAGCGACGATTTCCTCCACTGGCTTGCCTTCTTTCCACATAGCTGCAGCTTGACTGATAATCAAGGGAGTGCCACGGCTGAAGCTGGCAATGGTTTCAAGTTGACCTAAATTGAGGGAACTTTTTGGCAGCAGTTCTCTAAAATAGCGGTGAATTTCCTGCAAGCTAAATTCGCTTAGAAGTTGCGAATAAATCCGGTCTTCGGGGAAATCTTGCCTATAGCCTCTAAAGTGGAACTGCTTGCGCATACCGTTATCAGCAAGATTGCTTCTTCCGGCAATAACCCATATCACTCCTTTTCCACTGTGCTGCATGACAGTTCGCAGAGTATAATCGCATTCCGGACGATCGACTATTTCGTATGTATCCAAAAATATAATTAGTGGCTTACCTTTAGCGATATTCGCTATTCCCTTACCCAAGGCTTGAGCCAATTGTTTCTGAGGCTGGGTATAAATTTGATACTCTTCTGGTGTCAAAGTATCTTGCAGAAACTGATTTACTTGGGAAATTACTTCTGCACCGGCCTTAATTGTCTCATCTACTGGGGGTTTGAGCTGTTCGGCGGGCAAGAGATCGGCATCAGCGACTTGCCGAATTATCCACTCTATACCTTCTACCCCATATTTACGCACTTGTTCTTGAACTTTTGAGCTAACTTCAGGCTGCTTTAATTGTCGATCGACTTTCATTTTCGAGTTTTGCCAACCCTCCCTCAGCTGGCGGTATTCCTCAAAGTAACGACTCCAACCTTTAGTATCAAACGCCTCCTGCAGCACCCTTAACACTGTCTCCGGTTGAATTTTGTTATGAGGGACCTGCAAGCCTAGATAGTGACTTTGCTTATCCTCCCAGTCCACCAACAAGCTATTGAACTTGCCCTCAAACGACTGCTCTTTCTCAGCGATCTCATGTAGGCGGAGGAGAAGACGAGTTTTACCCATGCCCACTTCGCCGTAAAATAGCACAATAAATGGCAGATCTTTCCTTACTGCTTTGGGTAATAGGGGGTTGAGCAGACTTTGTCCGAGGTTTTTCTGGTGCGTTCTCAAAACCTGCCTAAACTTTTTCTGTTCTCCTGTGCAAGCTAGAAAAATTTCCCTTGCCATTAGCTCTTATCTGCCTAATTGTTTTTGATTTGACCTACTCTGGCCACTAAGGCACTAACGTCGTTACTAGTATTCAAAAACTTGCTGCTTTGTTTGGGTAGTATTGGGATTTCCTTAATATTTGACATTAAGTTAAATATGTTTTTCGACAAACGACGCAGTTGAGTCAATATATCTTTTTTGGAATTTCTTAGTTTAAGCTTAACAGCTTGAGTTAGCAACATCTATATTGGTGC
>JBFRWL010000504.1:0-3468 GCA_051439565.1 Prochloraceae cyanobacterium | reverse complement strand
TAGAGTTAAGAATATTAGCACGATGCCCTGCACTACCCATCCATGCTTCTACAACTGCTTCTGGAGTTTGATATCCCGCGGCAATATTTTCGGCAGCAACTGAATATTGATAGCCTGTATCCCGAATGCGATCGAAAGGTGAAGAACCATCAACCCCAAAATGACTAAAGAAATCATCATTAGCCATGCTTTCGGTATGTACTTGGGCAGCCTGAGATAATTGACTATCTATTTGCAGAGAATCTAAACCAGCTTGTGTTCGTTCAACATTGATTAGCTCGACAACTTGATTGATAAAATCAGAATTCATATTTTCCTCTATTAGCATCAAAAATAAAAATAACAAATGGATGTAAAAAAGCGGGTAATACTGGTGTAATATTTTTTGTATAAATTAGAATTTAGGGAGCGGGAGCGCCAGTTTACCTTTAATTTTAGTTGGACGGAAAAGCTCAAGCGCTCTCGCTTCCATCGGCAGTGCTCTGGCGCGCCATCGGTTTTCTCTTACAGGCGCCCACATCGGTTGGTATTAGTTATTCAATAAAAAATAATTAGTTTAACAACTAGGCTCAGGTCGAGAATATTTAGGTTTTTTATAATACTTAATTTTGCCTCAATCCGACCCATATTTAAATCGTATAATTACTTATTTAATCAGTGCAATTACTCAGAAATTTTAGGGTAAAATGAATAGTATTTGGGCTGATTTTTAAGTAATTACACTAAAGATTTTTGGGTTATTTAAATAGTTGATGAAGATGTAGTGTAAGTACTGGTATTGATGTTGAATGAATTTTAGGATGTTTCTGAATTTAAATCGGTATTGGTGTTGGGTTGGGCTATTGCTTGACTCAAGCTACAAGAGGGGCGCTCTCGCGCTCAAAGAGCGAGGCGCGGAAGCGGTCGCCCACCTACGCTCAAATAAATTCAACCAGCGATCGCAATGGGGGATGCGATCGCCCTAACCTTCCAAGTCGTGTCACTAGTATAGTTAAGGATGTGCGATCGCAAAACTCTTACCATGCCCCTAGATTTAACCCGCTATCCCGATAATTGGACTGATTTAGCCCTAATAACCTAGTTGCAACCTGCTGTATGTCATTGTTTTAGCTATAGATGGTTGAGAAAGATGGGAAATATTTGCTTGAGTGTAGAAATTGTTTTGCAGGGGGTCAGTCATCTTTGAGGAGTGAAAAATTTCTTTGGCTTCGCTCGGAGTCAGGATCAATTACCATCGACCAAGATTTGAGGCTGTTTAAATAGCTGTTGGGAAGTCCATGCTCCTCTGCTCCCTTAAGGACAAAATTCAAATACCAATCAAATGGGCGCAGCTCCGCATCAATATGGGTAGCGTAATAAGCACCTGCTTCGATGACACTTTCATTGCTCTTAACCCGCACTGTCTTGTATTCGTATCCACAACCCAATCCTTCGGCACGATCCAGGAGATGTCGTTCGTCGGTCGAAATTTCAAACAGTACACCCCAAACTATGTCACAGGCTCGACCCGTCTTGTGAATATCACATTTAGCCGAACCATCACGTCCGATTTTATGGAAGATAAGTTGATGTTCGAGAAGTTGCGCCATACCCAAAGGCTTGGCTGATGGTGTACGTTTGCGAAGTCTCCGCGTTGACATATTCGAGCCGTAGGCAAAGTAGACAAAGCAGGGCGACTGTGACAATTTATACATACAAGTTCTCTTAGGTTTACAATTTCGTATCTTTGCGGTTTACTTGTACTGCGAAGATACAGAGGATGAAGGGGACAACCTTTTCTAGTAATACCAAAACAGTAAAGATGAGTATAGTTTTTTAGCAACTGAAGAACATACAAATCTTGTTGTTGCCATGTGCCATGATTCCCCCAGGCTAGGATGATTTTATCGCTGCGCTGGACAGTTTCCAAAATATATTTGTCGTTGTCTTTGCCAATGGGTTTTGCTGCTTGCTTGAGTAATGAGGGATGGGGTGTGCGATAAGCAAAGAGATTGACTACTTCCAATCTTCTATATCCCCAGGCTTTTGCAAAGTTTATGCAGCGAGTGATTGTAGGGTCGTTAATCTCTGCATCAGCACGACTGGGATTTAACATGATGAAAGAAACGGTTTTACTGCCACTATCCCATTCTCGCCACAGTAAATAACGATAATTCCCTGTAATTACTGCTCCACCTCCCATCTAATATTTTCAGATTCTCTGCTGTCCCATAAACTTCAGAATACTATCGGTGAAAGACTTTTTACAATAATTTAAAGAGTAAAAACATAGCAACCAACCCATGACTGCTCCAGCTTCTCTGAAAATTGTTTACCTTCTACGAGCGTGCTACAGAAATTATTGACTGCTTTTTAAGTTTGCTATAAATATATAACCGTACAACCATAGTCATTAGTCTCATCTCAATATGACTGCCGACAGTCAAACTCTCAATAAGCTTCGCTCTTACCAACTGGATATTGTCCAACAGATATTTTCTCACTGGAAATATGGCTACAGTTCTGTTGCAGTGCAGCTTCCTACGGGGGCTGGTAAGACAATTATCTTCACGGCAATAGCCTTCGAATTTATTTCCCGAACCGATCCTGTTTTAGTTATCGCCCATCGCACCGAACTAATCACTCAAGCCGTAGCGAAGCTAGAAACAGTAACGAATCTGACCATTGGGATAATTAAAGCAGGAACAAAACCCAATCGGGACTGTCTAATTCAAGTCGCTTCAATTCAAACCTTAGTGCGTCGCAACCCACCACCAGCATCTCTAGTTATCTTTGACGAAGCTCACCACTGTCACAGTAAAACCTATGCCACCGTATTTCGGCACTACAGAGAAAAAGGTGCTTACATATTAGGTTGTACTGCTACTCCCGCCAGAACTGATGGTAGAGGCTTAAGATATCTCTATAGTGGCACACCAGGATTTGAGGTGTTAATTAAAGGTTCATCGGTACTAGAATTAATCTCACAGAAATATCTGGCCCCATTCAAAATCTATTCCCCATCGAAAATTATCGATGCAGCCAATGCCAAGATTAGAACCACAGGAGGAGACTACAACCAAAAACAGCTAGCGAATTTAGTTGAGAAAACCCTAATTATTGGCGATGCCGTTGATACCTGGCTTCAACACGCCTATCTCAAAAGAACGGTATTGTTTGCTGTTAGCGTTAAGCATTCAAAAGAACTAGCCCAAGGATTTAGAGATGCAGGAATACCTGCGATGCACCTAGATGGAAAAACCCCCGCGCCTGAACGAAAAAATCTCATATCTGCTTTTGAACAAGGGCATATTTTGGTTTTATGCCAACACTCTATTGTCACCGAAGGAGTAGATATACCGGGAATTGAAGCCATACAGTTAGTTCGTCCCACCAAAAGCTTAATCGTGTGGTTTCAAGCCATTGGTCGTGCCTTAAGACCCGCAGAGGGTAAAGAAAACGCCATAATCATTGACCACACGGATACCC
>JBFRWL010000503.1:0-3841 GCA_051439565.1 Prochloraceae cyanobacterium | reverse complement strand
CTCCAATAGAGAAGAAATCTTATGTTTTTTCACGTAGTCTAAGTAAGGCTCGAATGAGACATACGGATTGGGGAGTGCAACGGTCGAAGGACTAATGACGCGCAGCACATCACCGATATTAGGCACTGAAACTCCCCCAGAACCTGTAACGACAGCTTTGGAGCTGTTACTAGAAAAACTAGCCAGCTTAGAGAATATCTGAGCTACGGTAGGCGGATTTTGCCAGGTGAGAGACGGCTGATGAGACACTCCTGATTTAAGAACTTCAGCCTTTAGAGGAATACTAAAGAAGTCAGCTGCAGTAAGATTCAATTGGCTAACGGCTGTTGGGTTGTCGATAAGCGTGAGTTCAACTTTGTCCCAGCGAATCGTCGAATCCTGACCCGACCCTGGTTGAAATCCAGGGTTGGGTCCCGATAATGTTATGCTGCCGAATGAAAAAAAGATCTTTCCAGAGATGAAGCTCGTCAATTCCACAGTGGCTTTCTTAGTGGCGCTGGGAATTGAGTAAGACTTGCCGTAAACTAGCTTCTCTCCGTTGTGAGTGCCATTGGGGGCATTGCCGCCACCAAACATGAAGTAAACCTCACTCTGCCCCGACTGATTGATCAAGTTGACGGTGAGAGACATTGATAATATTCTCCTCAAGAATAGATTAGAAGAAACTTCTGTCCATCTACTTCGGTTACCGACGATGCGAATTTGTGCTTAAGAACTAAGTGAGCCTTCGTCTGTCCGGTGTACTGAGTTGTTAAGAGCGACAGAATACTAAATCTCTAAACAACGAACTTTATATAGAATAAAAGATCAATATAGCTTAGACAAGCAACTTTTACATAACTCAAGACTAGAAACTCGATTTGAATGTGGAGGGATGTACCAACTTGGTTCGCTGAAGCGTTTAATTGTTGATGATAGAAACTAGTGAGTTAACGATCGCCACAGCCAGCGATCGGTTATCCCTCGTTTTCAGCTTCTCAATCAAAATTTCCAGTACAGGGGAACCAATTACTTGTGTGCTCCCTTGATTCGGCAACCTACTCCTCCTCGTTCTTGGAGGCTTTTTTGTGCTGCATCTTTAGGACTGAAAATCACTTTTTTCACGACCTTCCATTTTCTTACCATCAAAGCCTCGAACTTTTCCTCCTGCTCTTTTGGCCCTCCGTTTGTTATGTAGTAATTAAATCCATCTTTTCCCTCTACGAACTCGCCATTGAAGAAGTTATAAAGCACATCATTTTCTAGTTTCTCTCGTTTTACCTCTAGACCTGCTGCTTCGAGGTCTTTCACTGCTTCTTCCTCTAGTTCATATTGCAACTTTAGCTTTGCCGCCATTTTCTCCGTTGTCAGGCAAGGAACCATTTCTGCCATCTCTATCGCATCTTTAAGCGCCTCGCTGCTGTGGTTCACTATAACGACACCATTGCCGATAAACAGCATACCCATGTCCAAATGGAATTGCCCTGGCTGCTCTACACAGATAACCTGCTCGATACTTTCTAGGCCAAAATCCTCGCAGATGAGTCTCCTCACATCATCGTCATTGAGTTGGTAGATATAGGCTGTTGCCCCGATCGCATCTTTGCCGATTAGAATCACTGGTTTGCCTGTCGCATCCTCTCCCGCGATCGCGTTCCCGCCTTCTATATATGCTCTGATATGGCCTACTTCTTGTCCCTTTGCTTGCGCCGCACGCTCCCGTTCCACCCCCATCTCGAGTGCATTTACTCTGATCCCCAAGAGAATCCACAAGCGATCTTCTCGTAGCGCTTCTTCTAAATACTCTTGAGCTATCTTTCCTTGCCATCGATACCTTCTACCTTCTGTCATCGCCCATTCGAGCAGTTGGTCATTGAATTGGTTCAGCACAGCCACCTGCCCATTTTCCAGGTATTCCACGCTATCCTCTGCCCACTTCGACACAGGTTTCTGGCTTTCCGTTATGGTGTACTCAAGCCCCTCATATTCGTTTTTTGTCAGTTCCTGCTCAATATCTTCTCGATTTTTTCCATCGGTCAAGATTTCCAATCGCAACCCGAGTTCCTTGACCGTTCTGGCAAAGAACCGCAAGTGCTCCATTTCTATCGCGACTGGTTTATCTGTCTGGTCTCGGGTGTAGTTCATATGCAGAACCTGTGTCCTGCCACTTAAAGTCTTCTTCTGTGGGAGTGCCCTTCCTGTATCTACACTTGGTAGCGCTTGCCGAATTATTTTCTTAATTAGCTCGATTTTTTCTGCTTCGGTATCATCATCTCTTTCCATCTTTTTTAGCATTTCGTGCAGCACATCCAGTGACTGCTCCTCGGTTTTTCCTGTTTTATGACTACTGAGCTTTCCTATACTACTCTTCCGAATATGCATTTTATTGTTTACTTCTCCAGTTCTAGATCGTCTAGAATAGCGGGTACTGATTCCGCCAAGTGGAAAGAGATAAAGCTTGACTCTATGCGGTTGCTTACCCGAAGGGCGACGGCAATGGTTTACTATCTCGGTTGAGACTAACTTCTCATACTGAAAATTCCTTTAACTGATTTATTGGCTACACTAAGATCGCTCTTCGTTCACTCCCTGATACTTAATCACCATCTGCAAACGAGATAATGCACTTGTTGCTGACTCGCGAACATAGGAGTCGCTAGCTTCATCATTAGCTAATGTTGCCAGCACTTCTGCAGCTCGATTATCCCCTAGAGAACCGAGTGCGTTGATAATCGCTACAGCTAGCGCTGGATTGTCCGTGGTTTTGAGCACATCAATCAAAATTTCTACCACAGGGGAACCAATTGCACCCAAGGCCATCGCTGCTGCAATATAAACAACGGGATTGGGGTCATTGAGAGCTGTTTTTAATCCCTGAATGCCTTCGGTTGGGAAAGGTCCTTCGGGATAGTTGACAGCAACCTGCGCCAGAGCCTTAGTACAGCTTGCCTTAATGGTAGCATTGTCGCTGTTCAGCAATAACTCTACCAGTGATGGCACGGCATCTGGACCGATAACCCCCAATGCTTTTACAGCGGCCCGCCGATAGACGATATCTTCTGCTCCTAAAATATCCATCAGGCGAGGAATGGTATTTTCATCCCGAACCTCAGCCAGTTGAAGCATTGCCCTTTCTCGCAAATTGGGATTGGGGTGTTTAAGTTGTTCAAATAGAGAATCTATTGTCATGGGTTTATTTTGACTCTACAAATCCTAGACAAAGAATAATAATTGAGAACTTGACAGACAGAGGGACTCTTAGTCGATCGCTCAACCTAATTCAGGCAAAGCAACAGACTGAGAGTCCCCTAGTAGTTAATTAAGACTAGTAAAACTAACTATCTAGTCAATCCACGTAACTAGGACAGGGAATTGATTGCGTAGTCAAGAAGCGCATTGTATTCAGTCAGCGCTTGAGCTGACATATCACGAGGAGCGCAACCACGGTTGCGGGCAAATGAAAGCGCAGCAACGTAAGGAGCGGTGGGTAGGTTCAGCGCTTTGTAAACTTCACGTTGACCAGCAATACCCCACTCATCTAGAGGGCCAGTACCACCAACTACCAAGCTGTACTGAATCAGACGCATATAGTGCTTGATGTCACGAGCGCACTTCTCTTTGAAAACAGGAGTGGAGTTAGCTTCACCAGAGTCGTTCAGGTAAGGATACTTTTTGATGCAAGCATCGTAAGCTTCTTTAGCCACAGCATCAATATTATTGCCTAGCTTCTCAGCTGCTTCTAGACGAGCAGCAGCGCGTTGAATGCTACCTTGAACGGACTCTAGATCGGAACTGCTAGGAAAACGACCTGCTGCATCGGCAGCAGCAATAACAGTAGTAACAACTGATTTCATTAGTTTCT
>JBFRWL010000502.1:0-4545 GCA_051439565.1 Prochloraceae cyanobacterium | reverse complement strand
GTATAAGAGACAGGCTTTGTTCCTCGCCAGCGATATCATACTACCTCAGTCGGCGGCTGCCTATCCCTTCTGGGCACAGCAAACCGCACCGGAAACTCCACGAGAAGCAACCGGACGGATTGTCTGTGCTAACTGTCACCTAGCTGAGAAGGCTGCGGAAATTGAAATTCCCCACTCTGTCCTGCCAGACAAAGTTTTGACGCAGTAGTTAAAATTCCTTACGATATGGACGCCCAGGAAGTACTTGGGGATGGGTCAAAAGGCGGTCTGCAAGTTGGTGCAGTTTTAATGTTGCCTGAAGGCTTCAAAATTGCTCCTGAAGACAGAATTCCCGAAGACCTCAAGGAAAAAGTCGGCGGAGTTTATTTCCAGCAATACAAGCAAGATCAAGATAACGTAGTTATCGTTGGTCCCCTACCTGGCGACCAATATGCAGAAGGAATCCACTTCCCCATTCTTTCTCCTGACCCCAGCAAGGACAAAAGTGTTCACTTTGGCAAATATGCCGTTCATCTAGGTGCTAATCGGGGACGCGGTCAAGTTTATCCCACTGGCGATTTAAGCAATAATAATGCCTTCAAAGCTTCTGCTGCTGGTACAGTTACCCAAATTAGCGAACAGGAAGTTGGTGGCTACGAAGTGACTATTGACACAGGCGATAGTACTGTTGTAGAAACTATTCCTGCTGGACCAGATTTAATGGTTTCTGAAGGTCAGCAAGTAGCTGCCGGTGATGCTTTAACCAACGACCCCAATGTTGGTGGCTTCGGTCAAAAGGACACAGAAGTTGTGCTGCAAAGCAGCGCTCGCATTGGATGGCTGATCCTCTTCGTCAGCGCAATTATGCTAGCTCAAATCCTGCTAGTTGTTAAGAAGAAACAGGTTGAGAGAGTTCAAGCTGCTGAAATGAATTTCTAATCAAAATTCTTTTGAGTTTGAATCTAGGGACAGCAAGAAAAGCTGTCCCTATTTTTTTAATATTTCTCAATGAACCATAAAGTCAGCAAAAACAGTACAATGCTTGGTGCTAGAGTTTATCACTGGCAATAGCTGCTCTTCTATTCAACTGCAACCCATATGCAACCGCGAAATTTGCCGCGTCGGACAAAGATTGTCGCCACCGTTGGACCTGCCTCTATCAAACCTGGTGTTTTGCGCCAGCTCATTGGAGCAGGCGCGACTACCTTACGACTTAACTTTTCTCACGGCACTTCAGAAGATCACCAACGCAGTATCCGCCTAATTCGCCAGACAGCTTTTGAACTAAATCAGCCAGTAGCAATTTTACAGGACTTACAAGGGCCTAAAATTCGTCTGGGTAAATTTGAGTCCAAATCCATTTCTTTGCAAAAAGGCGATCCTTTTATTCTCACCAGTACTCCAGTCGAATGCAACCACGAGATTAGCTACGTTAGCTACGAGCGCCTGGCGGAGGAAGTGCCAGAAGGAGCGACAATTCTCCTCGACGATGGCAAAGTAGAAATGCAGGTAGAAAAAATCGATCGTCACAACCAGCAGTTACATTGTTGCGTGGTAGTGGGCGGAGTTCTTTCTAGTAACAAGGGCGTAAATTTCCCAGGTGTCTACCTGTCAGTGAAGGCACTGACCGACAAAGATAGGCAAGATTTGATGTTTGGCCTCGATCAAGGGGTAGATTGGGTCGCCCTCAGTTTCGTCCGCAATCCTCAAGATATTATCGAGATTAAAGACCTGATTGCCAGTGCGGGTAAGTCGGTGCCTGTAATTGCCAAAATTGAAAAGCACGAAGCGATCGAACAGATGGAAACAATCCTGCCTCTGTGTGACGGGGTAATGGTTGCCAGGGGAGATTTGGGGGTTGAATTACCTGCCGAAGACGTGCCAATTTTGCAAAAGCGACTGATTGCTACTGCCAACCAATTAGGCATTCCAGTAATTACGGCAACTCAGATGCTAGACAGCATGATGAACAATCCCCGTCCTACTCGTGCAGAAGTTTCTGACGTGGCTAATGCTATTCTCGACGGCACCGATGCAGTGATGCTTTCTAATGAAACTGCTGTCGGTAAATATCCAGTAGAAGCAGTGGCAACTATGGCGCGGATTGCTCAGCGGATCGAACGGGAACAAGCGAGCATTAGAGTGCTAGCCAAAAGCAAACGGTCCATGAGCAAGGAGTCGATTACCAATGCCATTGCTGCTGCAGTTGGTCAGATCGCCGCTCAATTAGAAGCCGCAGCTATTATGACGCTAACCAAAAGTGGAGCTACTGCTCGCCATGTCTCCAAGTTTAGACCTAAAACTCCGATTTTGGCTATCACTCCCCACGTTGATGTAGCACGTCAACTACAACTAGTCTGGGGAGTCAAACCCCTATTAATGCTAAATTTAGCTTCCACTAGTCAAACTTTTGAAGCAGCTATTAATATGGCGTTGGAGAACAAGTGGCTGACTGATGGCGATTTAGTAGTGATGAGTGCGGGTACTTTACAAGGCGTTTCTGGCTCTACAGATTTGGTTAAAGTAGAAGTAGTCAAAGCAGTTCTGGGTAAAGGTGTAGGTATCGGTCAGGGTTCAGTTAGCGGTAAGGCGAGAGTAGCTCATAATGCTAGGGAAATTGCTAATTTTAATCCCGGTGAGATTTTGGTTGCTCCCAAGACTAATGCTGAGTTTGTAGAATTAATTCGCAAAGCAGCGGGAATTATTACCGAAGAAGATAGTCTCACCAGCCACGCGGCGGTGATTGGTTTGCGCTTGGGAATACCAGTAATTGTGGGCTTTAAAAATGCTACCCAAACAATTCGCGAGGGAGCAATTCTCACTCTCGATGCCCAACGAGGTTTAGTTTACTCTGGAGTTGAGAGCAGGTAGTTTGGAGAAAGAAGAATGAGATTAGTTGAGAGACATTCTGTCTTTAATTCAATGCCAATTCGTGACATACTCCTAATTAGCTTTCAATTGTTATGGGGGCGGTGGGACTTGAACCCACACGACCGATAAAGGTCAACGGATTTTCATTCTCTTGCAGCTTTCGCTACTGCCTGCAATGGCTTTGAGAATTGGACTCTCTCTTTACCCTCAGCTGGCTCTGTTAGGGTAGCTCCCGTCGAGTCTCTGCACCTTCCGAAACTTATCGTCAGACTGGTTTCGGCTTGGCTCAGGATTGCCGTGTCTCTAACCAGATTTAGGTTTCCCTGAATTTGAGAGCATTCACTTGATAAATTTCTCTATCAAGGCTCAATTTTCTTAAGTCCGCAGCGTCTACCATTCCGCCACGCCCCCGTTATTCGAGCACAGGAAAATCCTAGATATTTAGGATTTACACCCGAAATCTAATCTTACTATTAACTCAGGAATTATGCAAGATAAAATTATGAAGTATTATGAACAAAGAAGAGACTTTTTCTGTCTCGAATCATTATTTGAGTAGAGGCTAAAATAGTTGAGGCTAGCTCAAGCGAAGCCCACAAGGCAGCTGCTATTTAAGCTCCTGGTCATTTAAATTACACGCTCACCGTTTACCAACTGTAAGTACTATGCCATCCCTAGAAACTATTCTTTCTGCAGAAAACTTGTTAATTCCGCTGCTATATCTTATCTTGAGCGGAATATATTTAGTTGCGATTCCTGGTGTACTATATTTGTATTTAAATCTGCGTTGGTACGTTGCTAGTTCCTTTGAACGTGCTTTTATGTATTTCCTCGTCTTCTTTTTCTTTCCAGGAATGTTACTGCTAAGTCCATTTTTGAATTTGCGTCCCAGGCGTCGTAAAGTTCAAGCTTGAACTTAATTAAAGGTTTCTGGCAATTATTTTCCTTTGCCTGAAACCCTTATAATTCGTACTAACTAAAGATTGAGAGTAAGCTGTTAAGATTAATGCGAAGGATTGATGCAATAGGAATTGCGATCGGTATTTTTGCTGCAGGCGCAATTATTTATCTAGTTTTTCAGGTAGCTGGACTTGATAGTCTACAAGCAGGTATCTGGACTCAAGCATTATTGGTAGGGGGATTAGTTGGCTGGATGATGAGTTACCTCTTCCGTGTGTCTAACACAAATATGACTTATCACCAGCAGTTAAAACAATACGAGGATGCAGTGTTACAAAAAAAGCTAGAATCAATGACACCAGAAGAACTAGAAAAGCTGCAAGCCGAAATAGAAGAAGAAAAACGATCTCAAGTAAATTGAGTTGACAAACACTTTCTTAATAAAAAGAAACATAGTAAAAAGCGCTCCCGACAGTTCGGGAACGCTTTTGATTTATTTATTGTTCAGCTATGAGCTAACTTCTTAGCCGTTGATAGAAGGAGCACTTAGAGCTACAGGAGCCTGTTCGCCAGAAGCTAAATCTAAGGGGAAGTTGTGCGCGTTGCGCTCGTGCATTACTTCGAAACCGAGGTTAGCGCGGTTAAGGATATCAGCCCAGGTGTTGATGACGCGACCTTGTGAGTCGAGGATGGACTGGTTGAAGTTGAAGCCGTTGAGGTTGAAGGCCATGGTGCTGACTCCCAGTGCGGTGAACCAGATCCCGATTACTGGCCATGCACCCAAGAAGAAGTGCA
>JBFRWL010000501.1:0-9622 GCA_051439565.1 Prochloraceae cyanobacterium | reverse complement strand
CTGTTAGATCGATAAATTGTAAAGCTCTCAAGTGAGGTGGCATTTCACCTGAATCTGTAGGGTTAATGAGTAGAGGAATAATCCGCTTATTATATTGTTGTGCCAATGCCAATTCTTGCTGGCAGTATTCTGATTTCAGCGCCTCTGGGGAAATTAAATAAACAAAATTATCTGCCCCTTCAAGTCCTCGATTAATTTCTGACTTGAAGTCGGCACCAGTTTGAATATCCGCCTTATCCGTCCAAATAGTAATCCCCTCTCTCATCAAAATTTGAGCAATTTTCTCTTTGACATCCTTATTTTTCTCCGAGGCTGCCAAAAATACTTGGGTCATCAAGTTATTGGCATTTTTAGTAATTTCGCAAATATACTCGCTATGTAAATCTGTAGGAAGACAAGGTGGTTGTGACTTTGTAAACCTTGTCTTTAACCAAGATAGCGACTGTTTTCTGGTTTCCCCAGTTAGGAGATAGTTAGTTTGTTTATTATTCCTCGACCAGTCTAAGGCTTGAACTAACAAAGAAGTATGCTTTTGCACATAATCAGTATGTTGATTAATCGTTGTCAGTAACTTAGCCAAAGACTCTTCAAAATCATATCCGGTTACGGCTAAGCTACCTCAACGAGAAGTGGTAACGGCACAAAGAATCTCCTCCAACCATTGATTCAACTGTGAGCATATCCAGCATCGACTACTATAGTTTGACGGGTAATGGCTTTAGAAGTGTCGGAAGCAAGAAATAAATAAGTTCCTACAAGTTCTTGTGGTGTTAGTTCGAGCGGAAGACATTGTAATTCTTCTATTGTTTTCTGTTTGGCTTCTGGAGTTACCCATTGCTTTAACTGTCTTTCGGTCATTATCCAACCTGGTGCGACAGCATTAACTCTGATATTATATTTTCCCACAGCCTCGGCTAAACTGCGCACCATTCCTACTATTGCGGCTTTAGTTGCATTGTAGGCAATTAGATCCGGTTTACCAATCCATACCAAATGAGAACTGGTCATAATGATGCTACCTCCCCCAGCGTCGATCGCGCTTGATAAAAGTTCGCGACAGGTAATAAAATAATGCACTACGTTCAGTTGGAATAGATCGTTCCACTGTTTTTCACTCATTTCTAGTAAGGAATATCTAGGATCGTAACCAGCATTATTGATGATGACATTAACTGCTGGTTTTTCTTTTTTGATTTTGGTTAAAGTTTCGGTCAGGATTTTAGTATCCGTTAAATCTACATCGTAAAGATTAATTTTGCCGGAATATTGTTCGCATTCTTTAGCTATAGTTAAACCCTTTTGGTAATCTTTATCGAGAATAGTCACCTCGGCGGCTTGTTGTACAAAAGCTCTAGTTAAAGCTTCTCCAATACCATTACTACCACCAGTTATTAAAACGTGCTTGTTTTTCAGATCGGGATAAATTGGATTCATTATTATTGCTAAGAGCGACTAAGACTAGTTTTTCTGTTTAGACTAATGCTTTGGTCTGATGAGATAGCCAGTTTTTGCTTTTCTGAAGCTGAAATTTAATTTCATCTAAATTAACCTGTTCAGAAGAGCCAGGCGTTTGTCGCAGACCAGCAGGTTCAAGCACGATCGCGCCAGTATAATTAATAGCATCGAGAGCAGCTAAATGACTGGTGAAATCAGTGTGTCCCAACCCAATTCCTTTCCTATTAGAATCAGCTATCTGATAGAGACTAAGTTTATTTCCACATCGCTCGATCGCTTTAACTGGATCGTCTTCTTCTAAATTCATATGAAAAGCATCTAAAACAATAGTCATATTCGAGGCATTAACCTGAGCCAGCAAATATCGAGCATCAGTGCTTGTGAGAATAAAACGACATAAATAGCGATTGAGGGGTTCAAAGCCTAACTCGAGCTGAGCTTGTCGAGCATATAAAGCAATTTCTCGACACGATTCTGCTAGAAGTTCAAGCGAACCTAAATAAGTATTGCCCAACTGATTTTGAATGTATTCGTGACAAATAATAATGGGCTGACCTAGTTCAGCACCGTAATCGATCGACTTTTTATAGTAATCGATCGCCTCTCTTCTTTGGTGGCGATCGCTGCTAGCTAAATCTACATTACTAGGAGTAAGAGAAAATATTTCTAAACCCCGATCGGCAAAAATTTGTTTGACATCTTGGGGAGAAATGCGCTCGATATCTACATACAATTCCACGCCATCAAATCCCATTTTAGCGATCATGTCGGCTAGATTAACCAGCGCAATATCACCGAATATCCAGGTACAAACGCCAATTTTTCTTCTCATAATTAACCTCCCTGTTAAGGACAACTAAAATGATTTTTCTCACCCTATTTTTGAAGTTTTTCTGTCAGGTTTTTCGGCAAAAATTCTAGTTAGAAAAAAGAATGTGACCAGAGCAAAACTTGCACCAGCGATAAAAACTCCGTCTATTCCCCAAACTAAAAACGCTCCGCCTGCCAAAAGTGGCCCTAATGCTTGTGCTACTGACAAGGCGGTGGCATTTACCGCCATAAATCCAGCTCTATATCCTTCGGGAGCGAGTTTACCTAATAAAGCTTGAGTAGAAGGAAAGCACATCCCGTGAGCGGCTCCAAATAGTATGCTAGGAAGGAACAATAGCCAGACATTCTCAAGCGCCGGGGTAATTATTAGTGCCAGGCTATAAATAATAAACGAGACTTTAATTAGTGTTATCTCAGAGAGATATTGGGGAAATAGTGCTATTTGGGAAGAAACAAAAGCAAGAGAAAGCGCCATACTTGCTTGAATAATGCCGATCGTCACAGCAGAAGCAGCCAGAGTATTGTTAGCATCGTTAGCACCGATGGGAATATAGGTACAATAAGGGCCAAACAAAAGAATGAATAAGGCAATTACCGCACATAGCAGTCCTATGACTTGACGCTCGTTGAGACTGCGGCCAATATTTACCGTGTAAGTTTTGAGACTGAAATCTTGCTGCTTTGGTAACTCAGGTATTTTTAAGACCAAAAGTGCTAACACTGCAATGGGAATAGCTATCAAGGGTAAGAAAAAAGGATAGTGCCATCCTAGGGTTGTTAGTCCTCCACTAATGAGGGGATATACTGCTAAACTGATGCCGATCGCGCTAGCATTGAAACCCATGGCTGCGGTCAGCATCTTTCCGGCATACAAATCGCTAATTAAAGTCAGCGCCAGAGACTCTAAAGGAGCCGCACCTATTCCTTGGAGAAAACGCCACTCTAACAGGGTGCGAAAATTGGGTGCAAAGGCGCAAGCTACTCCCGCGAGCGCAAACAAAAACAAAGAAGGTATTAAAATTTGTTTTCTGCCAAAGCGATCAGCCAGCACTCCAGATATGGGAGTACCAATGGCTATAGGTATGACAAAAGCTGTAATTACCAGTCCAATTTGTTCGTGAGGGATACTAAGAGCATCAGCCATGGTTGGCAAAACTGGTCCGATACTGCTTGAGCCTAAAATCGCCATCAAAGTTATGCCAATGACGATTTGAAGATTGCGCTCGCCATAAATTTTCTCTGGCGAGCGGTATTTGCTACGATTAATCATCAACCTAAATCCTCAAACCAAAACCTCAAAGCTTTGCTGTGGTTATTCTGTTTTAGTTCTGGCGAAATGCTTATGAATGAACGCCATACTAGCTTTAGAAAAGCGACGCAGTTGCGCGCGCAGGTATTTCTTTTGGTCGATCGCGTGGACGACAACAAAAGCTAGAAAGGTGTAAGATATCCAAAAATGTACGCTGTCGGCTAATCCAGATACTTCCCATTGCTCGTTTGGAGCAAATAAGGGTGGTAGGACAATACCAGTTCCAAAGATTCTGATATCGTGAGCGCCAATATTGGAATCAAAATAGCCGCTTAGTGGAACTAACAGCATGAAAAAGTAGAGAGTTGCGTGTATAGCCACTGTTTGTCCCCAACCTTTTTTGTGCTGGCGTCGATGCCGCCTATATTTGCGTAGGACAACCCACAACAGCAAAGAAATCCTAGCTAACAACAAACTCATAACCACCACTCCCAGGGTCTTATGGGAGTCGAAGATAGTCTCTCGATAAGAAAGAGATTCTGGCAAACCTGCCATATATTTGCCGCCAATAAACAGCAATAAATAGAAAAATGCCATTAACCAATGCAAAAACCACACGCGTTGAGCGGCTGATTTTTTTTTCGCTTTTTTCAATTTAGGTCGGGTAAGTGTCATGGAAATTATTCCTTTAATTCGTAGCTTTTAAAGGAGGTACATCTATTGGAACCTTAAGCAAAAAATGCTATATACTTGAGCCATAGATTATCTCAGGTGTAAGTAGAGCTGAGATAAGCTGTTTGATTGTTTTAGTTGCGAGTAGTTAGGACTGGGACACCCAAACGAGATTGCTTAGTATTCCATCCAAGCAACTCGTAAGTCTGACTACTCTTTTTATTGCGCTGTCGCTCGATAAAATTATTGAGAATATTTTTCACTAATTTCGGGTCAACTGTAACCAGGTAATCTCCTTCAGGGTTATAACATTGACCAATTTTTTCTAAGATTACGAAGCGCAGATCTTCTCCTGTTTTTTTGTTGTCTGCAATCATCGCATTCATTAGTTTTTCTGCGGTAATATGTTCGGGAAACTGGTTATTGAAGCCAAGTTTATCTTCAATTAAATAATAATGCCGTTCCACATCTTTTGGTGATATTAATCCCATTTCCCTGGACAGTTCTGCGGCAATTGTCATGCCAAAAGAAACTGCTTCTCCGTGAGATAAATTCCCGCCTTCTAACCACTCGATCGCATGACCGAAAGTATGACCATATTCCAGAATAATTCCGTATCTTTTCTCGCTGGGATCTCGCTTGAGAATTTCTAATTTTGAGATAATAATTCTGTAGGCAAGTTCGGTTAATTCCTGGTCAGAAAAGTTGGCAGTAGGATTGAGGACTTTCTCTAGGTAATCCAAAAAGTTGGCAGCAGAAATAAAGCCATTTTTGATGCCTTCAATTATGCCACTGCGACGATATAAAAGAGGTTCACTTTTGAGATATTTGGTATCTACCCAAATAAATATTGGTGCGTGATAAAGACCAAAATGGTTTTTCCCACTTGCACCATTAACTGCTTGTTTGTTACTCAAAGTACTGTCAGTTTGAGCCATCATAGTTGTAGGGATTTCTACAAAACGAATCCCGCGATAAATTAAACCAGCCGCTAAACCAACTATATTCCCTACCGTTCCACCACCAAAAGCTAACAAAATAGATTTTTTGGAAGCCCCTTTAGCAATCAGATTTTCACACATTTCTTCGAGAACGGGGAAATATTTACATTTCTCTCCTGGCGGGACAAATTCTAGATAGCAAGGGTATTTTTCTTGAATTCGAGCGTAGATATTCTTGCCGTATAGCTCGAATAAATGCGGTTCTGTGAAGAAAAAGATTTTATCGAAACTATACTTTTCTAGTTCAGAAAGAAAATTTTCTTCGATATCATATCCAAAATAGAAGGGACTTGGCTTTTCTAATTCGCTACTGAGTTCGATAACTCTTCTAGGTTCCCATCTTAGGCTTTGAGCGTAATTCATATTCTTTTTTTCGATAGATCAAAGACCAGCAGTTATCAAAAAAAATTAGCAATAACCACTAGTGCTTAGTAAAATATTTACTGAGTAACTTGTCAAGATCTAAATCCGCTCGGACTGTAAAAGTTTGTGATTGTTAAAATACCTCAATAATCGAGCGGTCATTTTTAAACATAAATTGATAATTTGACAACAAACGCGACCAATTAGTCTTTGGCAAAGGATTGAGAACTAAAAAAAGAATAATAATTGGCGTAAATTTTATGCCAATTAAATTCTTAAATTTAGTGTCCCCCGGTTATACCAATTTCAAAAAATACGGCTACACATCAATTCTGGAGAATCTGACTCCTGACTCCTAAAACCAAGGTTTATTTGTAGCCAATGAGGCGATTGCAATTCGGACACTTTTGATGAAGACCATATGTTATTTGAGTAGGCGCAGACCATTTAAAGTTACTAATAAGGTCGAACCTTCATGTCCGATTACTCCCAAGGGTAAATTAATACTACCGACTAAATTAGCCAGCAACAGCAAAAAGATAAACGAGAGAGCGAAAGTGATATTTTGTTTGATGATGCGATTAGCGCGACGACCGAGTTGAATTGCCTGGGACAATTTTTCTAAGTTATCTGACATTAAAACAATATCCGCACTCTCTAAAGCGACATCCGTACCAGTAACTCCCATTGCTACTCCCACAGTAGCAGCAGCTAAAGCAGGAGCGTCATTAATCCCATCTCCCACCATTGCCACATTTTGATACTTATGCTGTAGATGTCTGATGAGTGCTAGTTTGTCTTCTGGTAATAATTGGGCATGAACTCGATCGAGATTCAAGACTTGAGCTACGCTTTGGGCAGTACGTTGATTGTCTCCTGTAAGCATAGCCGTCGCTTCGATTCCCAGTTGTTTTAACCTAGCGATGGTGGTAGCTGCTTCTGGTTTTACCGTATCGGCAACGGCAACGATCCCGACAATTTCTTCAGCTAAACTTACCCAGACAACAGTTTTACCTGCTGTTTCTAGGATCTTACTAGCTTCCTTCAATTTAGGAGAGCAAGCGGTCGTGGTAGCTTTGCCGACTGTAACCCTTTCTCCTGCCACTTCTCCCACAATTCCTCGACCCGTTTTGGCTTGTATTTGAGTTGCGCTTTGCCATGACAAGTTGGCTTTCTGTGCTGCTTGGATAATGGCTTTGCCGATGGGGTGTTCCGAACCAGATTCGATAGCAGCAGCTAATTGTAACACCCGCTCGGTTGATTGTTGGGCTGCGGGAATAATATCTACTACCTCTAATTGTCCCCTGGTGAGAGTGCCCGTTTTATCAAAAGCGATCGCCCTTACCCGACCAATTTTTTCTAACTGCGCTCCATTTTTCAATAAAATTCCCTGTCGCGCCCCACAAGCAATACCCGCTAGCAAAGTCGGCATAATTGATGCCATCAAGGCACAAGGAGAAGCCACCACTAAAAAAATTAGCATCCGATAAATAGTCGTTTCCCAGTCCCAACCCCAGACAAAAGGAGGTAAAGTTCCTAAAATTAGACCTAATAAGACAATTACTTTGCTATAGCCTCGTTCAAAACGTTCTACAAATTGCTGAGATGGAGGGGCTTGGGTTTGGGCTTGTTCGACCAGACGAATTACTCTTTGAATCAAACTACTTTCTGGGGATTGATGAACTTTGAGTTGTAATACGCCATTGCCATTTAGATTACCGGCAAAAACCTCGTCACCGATAGTTTTATCCACAGGTACGGATTCTCCAGTAATTGGAGCTTGATTGACCGTAGTTGCACCTTCTAAAATAATTCCATCGGTGGGAATCATTTCTCCAGGCTTGACCAAAACCACATTTCCCACTTGTAATTGAGTGATGAGAATATTTCGCTCTTGACCATTGTGGATGACTCTAGCAGTATCGGGAGTAACTGCCATCAAAGAACGGATATTGCGCTCGGTGCGCTGCATGGCAAAGCTTTCTAAAGCACCGCTAATGGCAAAAATCAAAATTAAGATGGCGCCATCGATAATTAAATGGTATTCCCGTCGCCATAAACCCAAGCTAGCTGCCCCTAAAGCAGCCACAATCATTAGTAAGTCTACATCTAGCTCTTTTTCCTGCCAGAGGGTAGTAAGTCCCTGTTTGGTACTTTCATAACCGCCAATGACATAAGCTGCACTCAAAATCAATAAGGCAAAACCGAGCCAATTGAAATGAAGGGAAAGCCAGCCGAGAAGAATCAAAATGCCACAGATAACAGCAGCACAGGCATCGGCATATTTGTGTAAAATTCTCCCAAAAGTAAATTGAGCCATCGCTCGGATAAATCTGACGACACACTCAGACTACACTTTGACATTAGTGTTAAGGTCAATCATCATGGAACAATACTTAACAATTAAACAGCTGACGGAAAAAGTAGGCAACGGTCTAACTCCGCGCATGGTGCGCTATTATCACCAGATTGGACTTTTGCCAGAAACCAAGCGATCGCCTAGTAACTATCGCCTGTACACAGAAAGTCATATCCAACAACTGCAACAAATAGTTGCTCTCAAACAACAAGGATTTCAACTCGAACATATCTGCAAATTACTATCAACTCAAACCTTGCCCGCAGAAACCGATACTCTACTTCTTCAACTTCAGCAACAATATCGCAGTACTATCGAACAAATCGCTAAATGGCGACAAACTGCATCTGCCATAGAAGGTTTATTAGGACGGGATCGCCTGTGTCAAACCGTTAGCGCCGAAGCGATCGCTCAACTACAACTTTTAGAAATCGAAACCTTTTGGGACACTCTCGATCGGGCTACCCTCTCTCACCCCGAATCTTTTACAGAATCCTTAAAGCTTTTGTTGCCCAATTTATCAGACCGCTCGGAAATTGAAGCAGATTTAGTGTCCCAACTGGTATTAGCCTGTGGTGATGTGAGCTTAGTAAATTTTGTCCGAGTTAGTCCACAAGCAATTGCTGCTGCTAGAGTAGCACTCCAATCTGGCTGTCAGATTGTCGGCGATGTTCCAGCGATTGTAGCTGCTTGCGATCGCACCCGTCTTGCCCATCTCGGTTGCCAAATCATAACCTTAATTGATAATCCTCATCTTACGGATGCAGCAGAAGCCGAACAAGAGTTTTGGCGTTCGACCTCTTGGCCCCAAGATTTGCAGCAGCTAACTTCTGGCTGTATTTTGGTTATCGGCTATGCTCCTTCGGTATTGATCTCCATCTGTCGAGCGATCGAAGATGATTTGCTACATCCGGCTCTAATTATCGGTATGCCCATTGGCTTTAGTCATGCACCAGCCGCTAAACGTTTGCTGATGCGTTCTGGAGTTCCCTTTATTACTATAGTTGCTTCTCTCGGTGGTGGTTTATTGGCCGCAACTGCCCTCAATGCCTTAGCCCAATCTCTGCTCGACAAACCAGACTGTCACTGTTATTTGAGTAGAGGGAAGGGCAAATAGGAGCGTTTTGATTTTAGGTCAGCTAGGGATGAAAAGTACAAGTTAGAGCTTCTCCAGGATTAAACTAACTATTTGCCCTTCATTATCTGTTGTCCGAACCACTTGCCAGTTAGCTATTCCACTCAGATTTGAACTACCAACTACTCGCTTGACCTTAAATTTGACTCCATTTTCTAACCAGAAAACCTCAGCATCATTTTCAGTTAATAACTCCCCGTCTGATGATGTGAGAGAAAGCCTTAATCAGAAAATTATTGATGCTCTAGTCAAGTTTATGTCTTGGGGTGAGTTGAAGAATAAAACTTATTTTGAGTAGTGGTCTGTGGGGGTCGAGTAGCAATCGTGCAGAAAACCACGCTAAGGCTGTAACCTAGACGCTACAATAGTTTCAAGCTTCGCTTTTTGTAAAGTTTTATATCATTAAAAGTGTACCAGTTAAACTGTAGTCTATTTGGTACAGCGATCGCTAACGAGATTTCAATGGTTTGAGGGGTCTAATTTTCGGAGGGTTTAACTGGTACGCGAGGGTTAATTTTCTTAGCGTGGTTTCTTGTACAGTTACTACCAAAACCCCT
>JBFRWL010000500.1:0-7071 GCA_051439565.1 Prochloraceae cyanobacterium | reverse complement strand
CGAGTAGATAGTGACTTTTTGACTCTTTCCCCACACTCAGGACAATCCTGTGAGGTGTAATGGGGTTCAACAGCAATAGTTATCTTGCCAAACTTCCAGCCAAAATATTCAATCCATTTACGGAATTGACTCCAGCCAGCATCAGATATAGACTTAGACAATTTACGATTACGAACTAGGTTTCTTACCTTTAAGTCTTCATAGACGATGCAATCGTTAGATGCACATACGCAACGCGCTACTCTCTTAGCATGTTCTTCACGTCGTCTACTTACTCTTAAATGTAATTTGGCTTTCGCGACTCTAGCTTTATGGTAATTGTTAGATTGTCTTTGTCTAGAGTTCTTGACCATCTGCTTACCTTGTTTTCCTTTGTTGGGATTTCGATATTTGCGAGATAGTCTTCGTGCCAAACGATTAAGACGTTTTTCGCTTTGACGATAGAATCTGGGGTTTTCTTCTGTATGACCATTGGAGTCGGCATAGAAATACTTCAGCCCCATATCTAAACCGATCGCTCTTCGAGTTGGCTGCATATCTTCTTTAACTTCGATAGAGATACCAAACTGACAGTAATAGCCATCGGCGCGACGAACTAATCTTACTCGTTTAATTTGTTCTGGATGATAGAAATATATATCCCTTGAACCAACTAGCTTCACTCTGCCAATATTATTTTTATCGGTAAAAGTAATATGCTTTTTGGTTTGAGAGTCTAACTTCCATCCAGACGTTTTATACTCAACTGAACGAGAATGTTTTTTGAATTTGGGAAAGCCTGCTTGCTTCGTCTTTACGCTGAGGGAACCTCGGCGCGGGCAGTTCGCTTTTTTTCCAGATATAGATATCTTTTTTTTGCAGTTATCAAAAAATCTAGCAATACTAGACCAAGCTCGTTCAGCAGATGATTGTCTAGCTGTAGAGTTTAACGCTCTAGCAAAATGAAATTCCTTGGCAAGGACGCGACAATATTTGTTGAGGTCATATTTATTAACCCCTTGATTATCCATCCAATACCGCAGAGCCTTATTTCTAACAAATTGACCCGCGCGTATTGCTCGATCAATTGCGGTCAGTTGATGTTGCTTTGCTTTAATCTTATACTCTAAAACAATCATCAAATTAATCTAGCATATCCAGCACAAATATTACGAATATTAAAATAATAGTCAAGACAACTGCGGCCTGATATTCTTGTTCATCCGGAACAGGTTCCTAGGGTCCCACTTCGTTTTGACCTCAACAAGTCGATCGTAGTTCTTCCCATAGGCGGCGCGGATCCGTTCTTCGCCCTCCTCTTCTGTCAGGAAGTTGATATACGTGCTGCCTGTAGAGAAGCGGCGCATGTCCGACCATGCTTCACGTGCCCACTCGATGTTCACCCTATCATCCTCAGCGCTCTCCCAAGAAGCCGTGATATTGAGAACATAAGCAGCGTTCCGGTGACCCATAGGCGAATACTCTTCCGGGAGGTGATTGAGCATTCCGTCAAGCGGAAAAAGGAAGATCGCCGAGTGTGGTGAGACAATGCGTTCAGCGTGTTCAATGGTCTTGGCGAGCATCTTAGGTTCAAGTTTGGGCAAGTACTCGGACTTCCAGTAGTAGCGTCGGCCTTTCGGCTGTGTGCCGTCTAGGAGACTCTGCTGCGACACGTAGGAACGTCGCATGAGAACATCTCCCACCGGAGTGCCGAAGGCTTTGAGCGATGCTAGCTGTTGCTCGCCCTCCTCAACAGTGCCTGAATGACAGACTAAGAGCAAAACGATAGGTTTTCCATGGATTGCCTTGGGCAGCCACGGCGCGGGAGGGGCAATACGTAGCACAGCGGCGCATGTGATTTCCAGGGGTGCTTGCTCGGTGAAGCTTCTGTACATATCGAGTACTTCCGCAGCAGTCTCCCCGCGCCAAGCGATCGCGCCGGCCATCACCTCCGGTCCAACGGGGTAGAGCTTGTATTCGAAGTTCGTCACCACCCCGAAGTTGCCACCACCGCCTCGGAGACCCCAGAATAAGTCTCGATTCTCCTTCTCACTGGCGCGAACTACGCGCCCGTTTGCCGTAACGATCTCCATCGAAAGAACATTATCGCAACTCCAGCCGTATCGGCGGGTGAGATAACCGAATCCGCCACCAAGCGTGAGGCCAGCTATGCCAGTGTTTGAGACGAAGCCGAGCACCGCAGCTAAACTATGGAGCTGGGTCTCGCGATCTACGTCACCCAAAAGGCAGCCCGCTTGGGCCTGTGCTGTGCGTGCACTCGGATCTACCCACACGCCGCGCATAAGGGACATATCCAGCATCAGTCCTCCATCGCACACGGCAAGACCGGAGATGTTGTGCCCACCGCCTTTAATGGACAAAAGGAGTCCGCGCTCCCGCGCGAAATTCACGCAGGTCACTACATCCGCCACACCGAGACAGCGCACGATAAACGCAGGTCGCCGATCGATCGTGGCATTCCAGAGGGCGCGTGCTTCGTCGTAGCCGGGAGCCCCAGGAAACAGAAGCGGACCCCGCAGGCAGGCTTTAAGATCGTCGAGGGCATTGTGCTCAAGTTCAATTTTGAGGTCTTGCATCTTCCTTACTGTCATGGTCCTCAGATCCTCCTGGTCTTCAATCAGTGGCTGAAAATATGACAGCTTCTAAGTTATTTCTCTTGTGGTTATTTTTCGGTTACAAAACTCAACAAAAGCTTCAATCTTCATTATTGAATCATTTTGTAACGTTTTCTTAAATGATTGCTACAAATAAATCATTTGTAGTTTGATATGATTACATTTTTCTTGAGCATAAGTACTGTGACTACTGAATATACTTAAGCTAAAGTTACATTGTCATGATATCTAAAAACTTTCTCGATATCACCCAAAGCTTCGTAAAAATATAAATTAAAAGCTATATTGAGTATCTAATTCACTTATTTCTTGAATTTATTCTTACTAATTCAATCTTGGAGCATAAAGATTATCTTTACTTCGATCTAAGCTGGTTTCAAGCCAATTCAGGAGAATTTGGTTAAACTTATCTGGACACTCGTCGTGAGGACAGTGACCTGCATTATCCAATTCAACTAACTTAATTTGAGGATTAAGCTGGACAAAGCTTTGAGCTATCCTGGAGGGAACCATGCGATCTTGACAACCCCAAATTAACAGTACGGGTATTTTCAGATTTGGGAGTAGTATTTTAGCAGCAGGAGCAAACTGAGGGCGATTAACTGCTCTACACAAAGCAGAAAATGTTTTACTTGCTCCTTCATCTTGTGGTGGAGCTGCTAGAATTTCCACCAGTTCATCTGTAATCGCAGCTTGATTATAATAGGCAATTCCTGCCCAGCGACGGATTACCCCTGGTTGTCGCAGCACTTTGAATAGAGTTTCGAGCAAAGGCGGTGATGCGACTATTCCTTCTATAGTTGCGATTACAGGCTGCAACCACTTGGGAATCATTGCTTGTCGTAAGGATAGATCGGGAAGAGAGAGCATGACAATCCCTTGAACCATTTCTGGGTAGGTTGCTGCTGCACTCAAACAAACTAATGAGCTAATAGAATTACCTACTAGCACTACTGGCTGACCGATAAAAGTTTGCCAAAAATCGTAAACTTGTTCTACCCAGAGGTTGACATTGTAGTTTGTTACTGCCTTTCTAGATGCCCCAAAACCTAGCAAGTCTAAGGCATAAACGGTATGTTTTTGACTCAGTATGGGGATATTATTGCGCCAGTGTTCTATAGAGGCTCCAAACCCGTGTAGTAGGATAAGGGGAGTGTGGGAAACTTCTGTGTCTTGAGACACTCTCATGTAAGTGTAGCGAGTTTGCCAGCCTCGCCATACCCAATCTCTTTGATTGCCAATTCTTTGCTGCCAGTACTCAGCTTCAGCCACGAAAAGTTTTAAATTTAAAAAATTTTACACTTTTTTGATTATAGTGCTATTTTCTGCAATATTGGACCTTTAGCTAATTTACCGGGGATAGATGCAGCTAATAATGGGCTGCCAAATGGTAATTATTAGTTATTAGTATAGACATAAACTGGATAAGAATAAGTAAAATGGCAGGTATATAGATCTTACCTTTTAGTCAAGACTGTAGAAACATCAAAATACGCCTGTGAGAGACAGAAAAAGCCATCAGCGCGACGTACCTAAGATTAACCAAAAAATCCGGTTCCCTAAGATTCGTGTCATTGATACGGACGGCTCGCAGTTAGGCATTATTACACCCCAAGAAGCGTTAAGGATCGCTCAAGAACAAGATCTCGATCTAGTTTTGGTTAGTGAAACTGCCGACCCTCCTGTTTGCCGAATAATGGATTACGGCAAGTATAAATTTGAAAAGGAGAAAAGAGAAAGGGAAGCCAGGAAAAAGCAGCATACTGCTGACGTTAAGGAAGTGAAGATGCGCTATAAAATAGAAGACCACGATTACCAAGTTCGTGTCAAGAATGCAGAACGCTTTCTGAAGTCAGGAGATAAAGTTAAAGCTACTATTACTTTTCGAGGCAGAGAAATTCAACATGCTAATTTAGCTGAACAACTACTTAAACGTATGGCAACAGATTTAGAGGAAGTAGCAGAAATACAACAAGCGCCCAAAAGAGAAGGACGCAATATGATGATGCTACTTTCTCCCAAAAAATAATTCTTAAAATAATCTGTGAAAATCCTGATTACCGATCTTTTCTTGATGAGGGTACTCAGGGTTTTCTCGTTTCAGTTTAAGTAGCCTGCGTAATTATACGTAGTATTTCTATGGTATGCAGAGTTAATTGAACAATTACATTAGGGAGATCCGTAATTTCCTCAGTGCGATCGAACCTTAGCCTAGAATAACCTTGAAGAGAAAAACAGCTAAGGCGCAAAGTATGAATGTAAAAGAGCTAAAATTTCTCCTCAAGCTTCTAGGTAAGCCAAATTATCAGGGAAAAATTAGCCAACTTAAGCCAACTGATAAGATTAAACTCGCAGAAACAGAAAAAATTTGTCGAGAATTGCGCGATCGCAAGTTAGTCGCTTGTAATGAAGGGATCGGTCAGATACAAATTACCACTGCTGGCACGAGTTTACTCGATAATCTAGATCCTGATAACCTAACAGTTACAGCCGACGAACTAAAAATTCTCAAAGCTTGCAGCAAAAGACCCATTACTCCTGGAAAGACAAAAGTTAAAGCCGACAAGCGAGAACAAGTCATAGAGAATCTAATCCGACGGGGTTTAATTGAAGTCGCAGCCAGCAAAATTAAACAAGCCTGGATAACAGATACAGGTAAAGAGTTTTTAGCCAGCGAATATGTCCCCAATGGCGGCGGTAATATATCCTTCAGCAAGAAAATGCTGGCGGATTATCTGGGTTTTTTGCGTCAATACCTGCGATCGCCTCAGTCTCCAGTTAGAACGACAGCAAGGGAACGAGTTTCAAACAAGATCAATTAGATGAGCACTATATGGCTACTAGGCTAGTCAACATCGAATTTGTTGGTTGAGGCTGACGGGGAGACGGGGAGAGGATTTTACGACCTGTTTTCCAATTGATATATATGCAAGTTAAACGTGGATTAGCTTAGCACATTACCAGAGTGACATCTTACTGAGCTTAGAATAAGCTTGAATAAAAAAGCAGCTAAGGTTCGAAGCATGGATGTAAAAGAACTAAAGTTTATCCTCAAGCTGATCGGTAAACCAAATTATCGGGGAAAAATTGGCGATCTCAAACCGAATGATAAGACTAAAGCTTCCGAAACACAGAAAATTTGTCGGGACTTGCGCGATCGCGAGTTAGTTGCAACTAGCGAAAAAATCAACAGAATTAGAATTACAGATGCTGGTAAGGGATTACTGAAAGTAGATACTGCTGACTTACCAATTACAGCAGAGGAAATGAAAATCCTCAAAGCTTGCTCCGAGAAAGATACTATCACTCCTAGCCAGACAAAAGTTAAAGCCGATCGGCGAGAAAAAGCAATAGATAATTTAATCCAACGGGGTTTAATTGAAACAGCAAAAACTGAAATCAAAGAAGTCTGGATAACAGACAGAGGTAAAGAGCATTTAGTCAAAGAATACAATCCCAAAGGTACTAATTCCGTTTTAAGCCTGAATTTGCTCAACAATTACCTGTGTTTTTTACGTCAGTATTTCTCATCATCGCCTCAGTCTCCAGTCATAAAACCAGTTACCGAAAACGGTAAACATCCTGTAGCGACGCATAAACCCTCTGACGAAGAGGTTTTACAGACCACCATCGATTTAGATCGGGAACTAGGTACGGACAATTATTTACCTATCTTTCATCTGCGCAATAAATTGCAACCACCTCTATCTAGGGATGAATTAGACCAGGCACTATATCGTTTGGAACGACAGGACAAAATTGAGTTGAGTTCCCTAGTAGAAGCAGTTCACTACACTAAAGAACAAATTCAGGCTGGTATTCCTCAAGATGTGGGAGGTTGTCTGTTTTTCGTGATGGTTAGTTAATTAAATCTAGCGCAGAAGACGCACCAGGCGCAGAGTTTTTTGTGTTGTGTAAGTATTTTTGTCAAAGGAAAGAAATATGGCAAGCTTAAAAGAAGTAATTCAACGGGAAGTTAATCCTTTTGATAGTTCGACTTTTAGGACAGGTAATTTTTGGACCGAGAATAATCAAGCGGCGATCGAGACTGTAGAGTCTATTCACCAAGAAGCAATTGAAGAGATCACCGAAATTCTGAATTTAGTTGCTAAAGACCATCGTACTCGTACTGTATTGCTTGCAGGTGATTCTGGTTGTGGTAAAAGTTATTCGTTAGGTCGTCTGAAAAAAAATCTTAACTCTAAAGCGTTTTTTGCTTATATCGATCCTGCTCCTAGTAGTGATTGTATTTGGCAACATACTCTTCGCTACACTGTGGATAGTTTAATGCTTATTCCAGAAGGAGAACAAGAGTCCCAATTACTTCTCTGGTTGAAAAGTCTATATGCTTTCAATGCTGATAATTTCAAAAAGAAACTGTTAGGACAAAAGAGAAACTTTATTCAAGAAATGAGAGCTACTTACCCTGCTGGGATTTACCAACCCAGAGATTTTT
>JBFRWL010000499.1:0-10552 GCA_051439565.1 Prochloraceae cyanobacterium | reverse complement strand
ATACTTATATCCAAAGAAAGCTAACAAAGGTTTTACTCTAATAGAACTTCTGGTTGTCGTAATCATTGTGGGGATTCTGGCTGCCGTGGCTGTACCCAATCTTTTAGGTCAAATTGGTAAAGGAAGAGAGGTTGAAGGCAAGAATGGTGTTGGTTTGATTAACCGCGCGCAACAAGCTTTCCATTGGGAAACTGGACAATTTGTGACCTCTTTGTCTAATGCAGATTTGCAAACTCAAAGTAACGCTTTGAATTTAGTATTTAACCCTAAAAACTATCAGTTTACTGTCAGCAGTACCGATCCTCTTCATATGGCTAAAGTTTTGGCAGAATCGATAGATGCTCAGAACAACGGCACGAGAAATTATGAGGGCGGTATAGCCTATGGTAGCGGAAAATATGAAATCGTAGTGTGTCAATCTGTTGGCAAAGGTGGAACTCCTGAAGCTAACCTTGTTGGTAACGCCACCACTAATCCGACGGCTACTTGTACTACTGGGATTAACCTCCGGTAAGATAAATGTTAATCAAAGACAAATAACGCCAGCACGGTGCAACAGTTACTGACCGATCGCTACATAGTCAACTAGTTCAAGCAATTTTTGTCTGAGAGTTTCTAACCCCAGACCCTTGCTAGCAGAAATAAATACAGCTAGTGGATGTTCCTCTTTGGCTTTATTCAAGGTATCGCTGTCCACTCGATCGATCTTGTTAAAAGCAAGCAGCATTGGTCCTGGCGCGATCGGCATTTGAGCTAAAATGTTTACAACCGATCGGATATGATTTTGCCAGGCAGGATGAGATAAATCTACTACGTGCAGGATCGCATCTGCTTCAGTTACTTCCTCTAAAGTAGCGCGGAAGGCATCCATTAGAGAGGGGGGCAATTCTTGAATAAAACCGACGGTGTCAGTCAGTAAAATTGTGCGAGACTCGCCTGTAATTGGGTCGGGTATCGACAAGCGGCGGGTTGTCGGATCGAGGGTAGCAAATAATTGGTCGGCAGTATATATTTCTGCATTAGTAAGAGAATTGATTAAAGTAGACTTGCCAGCATTGGTATAACCGACAATGGCAACACTAGCAACATCTTTCTTTTGACGCTGTTGGCGCAAGCGAGAACGATGAGCCTGTAACTGGTTGACTTCTCGCTGCAATCGTGCAATTCTGCGCTGAATGGTGCGGCGTTCTGTTTCTAGTTTAGTTTCACCAGGTCCTCTAGTACCGATACCGCCACCTAAACGAGACATGGCTTGACCTCGACCAGTCAGGCGGGGTAGCATATACTCTAACTGGGCAAGTTCTACTTGTAATTTCCCTGCACGAGAACGCGCGCGTTGGGCAAAAATATCTAAAATTACTTCAGTACGATCTACTACCCGAACGCCAATTTTACTTTCTAGATTGCGCACTTGGGCGGGGAATAAATCCCGAGCGAATACCACTAAGTTAACGCCTAAAGTTTGGACTGTCAGGGCAATTTCCTCTACTTTACCAGAGCCAACCACAGTTTGAGGATGAGGACTAGAACGCTTCTGGCGAATAATCTGCAATACCTCACCACCAGCGGTATCGACTAAGCGCTCTAGTTCTGCTAAGCTATCCTCGAATTCTCGCTCTGTTATCGATCCTCTCATTAACCCCACTAGCAACACGCGATCTTGCTTAGCATCAACCTTTTGAGCGATAAATTCTCGTTGAAATTCTGCTTCTAGTCCTTCAACTAAATCGAGAAAATCCTGCTGTCCGAGAACTTCTAGACTTAGAGGAGGAGAAACAGTCCAGTAGTATCTAGTCTCCAAATCTAGCTTTGGTTGAGGGATAAGATGAGCTAGATAAGCCTCTTTGACATAACCAGTGGCGCCCCCACCCCTGCGTTGAAATCCCTTTCCAGTGAGGGTAAGAATTACTAAGGCATCCAGTCTTTGCAACACCATTGCTGTTAAACTCGATTCCTTGGGAGGTTCTGCTTGAAGTTGGGTAGCAATGCAGCGAATGCCGCACAGTCGTTCTGCCCCGTAACGAGGAAGTTCCAGAGGAGGAATCTGAGTTTGACGAGGAGTACCGACTCCCACTCTAATTACCTGTCCTCGGCGGTTGACGTAAGTACAGACTGGCTGGTTAATTTCAGTGCTAATTGCCCCCAGTCGTTGGGCAAATTCCGGCGCAGTGAAGTTATCGCTTCTGAAGCGCTGGTGATACAGCTTTTGTAGCTGCTTAATTTGGCTAGATTTTAGACCTTGTAGGTTTCCGTAGATTTTGTCGATAAGCTTTACCGATGCTAATTCTTCAATCCTAATTGTAGCGATCTCGATCGTCACTTTACCCTGATTTAACCCATCATTATCAAAACGTAAACTCCCCGTTAGCTGTTAGTTGTTGGTTTCTCCCCATACTTGCCTCCACTATATGCCTCATTCCCGATTATCCTAGAACAAAAGCGCATCGGGATCGCAAATGATCGATAATTACAAAAATCCAATCAAAATCGCCGTCGTCGGAGATGTCCACGACCAATGGGAAATTGAAGATAATCTAGCTCTCAAACATCTAGGCGTAGATCTAGTATTGTTTGTGGGAGATTTTGGCAATGAATCTGTTGAGGTAGTAGAAAAGATTGCCTCTCTCGACATTCCCAAAGCAGCAGTGATGGGCAACCACGATGCCTGGTACACTGCTACAGAATGGGGTCGTAAGAAATGCCCCTACGATCGCGCTAAAGAAGACTGGGTGCAACAACAGCTAGATTTGTTAGGGGAAGCTCATGTTGGCTATGGCAAACTAGATTTTCCTAAGTTAAATTTATCCGTAGTCGGTGGTCGCCCTTTTACCTGGGGCGGACCTAGCTGGAAAAATGAGGATTTTTATCGCGATCGTTTCGGAATTAACAATTTTGCCGAATCTACAGCTCGTATTATCGCCGCAGCAGAGCGAACTGAATCAGATAATTTGATTTTTCTAGGTCATAACGGACCATCTGGCTTAGGCGATCAAGCAGAAGATATCTGTGGCAAAGACTGGCAACCGCTAGGCGGAGATCACGGCGATCCAGATTTGGCGGAGGCGATTGCTCGCGTAAGTAACTCTGGGAAAAACATTCCCTTGGTAACATTTGGTCACATGCATCATCGATTACGCCACACCAAATCTCGATTGCGTACCGCTGTTATTAACAGCACGAACGGCACAATTTACTTAAATTCAGCTAGCGTCCCTCGAATTGTCGAAACCGATGGCGATATCGGAGAGATCCGTTTCGCGGCGCGCCAACGCAACTTTTCCCTAGTTTTTATGCAAGATGGTATTGTCTCAGAAATCTCTCTAGTCTGGGTTGACCAAGATTTTACCATTATCTCAGAACAAACTCTCTACCGCACTCAAAAATCTGCACCCCAAACTGTCTCTAGCTACTGCTAATATCAATCTCTCTTGCTGAAATTCTATACCCCTGACCTCTGACCTCGTATTTGTACCTTTCTGGTAGGGAAATGATATAAGATACAAGTTAGTACCTTTCTGGAGAGGTGGCAGAGTGGTCGAATGCGCCCGACTTGAAATCGGGTGGGCGTTAGTAGCGTCCCGTGGGTTCGAATCCCACCCTCTCCGCTGGTATAGATTTAGTGCTTTGACGACTCATCCCTTGAGGCACTGCAATCCTCTGAAAGATTTTTATAACCGTAGAAATCGATGCGATAATCAGATATCTTAACGCCAGTTTTTTCTTCGATTTGCTGGAGCAAGTCTTCTGGCAATTCCACATGAACGTCAATAATTTGGTCGGTATCTAAGCAATTAACGTGACTGTGAGAATCGCTAATATTGCCATAGAGTCTTCCATCACAACGCTCCACGCACTCAATAATCCCTTGAGTGGAGAGAGCTTCTAAATTTTGATAAACCGAAGTATGACCAATGGCTTTACCTTGTTGATTCAAGCGATCGTAGATTGCTCTGGCTGAGAGATGTTCTTGAGCTTCCCACAGCAATTGAAGAATAAAGCGACGCTGACGACTCAAGCGCATACCGAGCGCTTGACACCGATTGAGTGCATCTTCTAAGGAGCGAATTGGTTTAGCTGGGGCTCCTCGCTCATTCATACTTGAGGCTCTCGACTAACTAAAATAATACGAACTCATTACAACTTTAACCTACATTTATCCCAAATGTCTACCTAAGAATAATTGTTGATAGTCCCAGAAAAATTATCAACTAAAACAATAAGCCAGCAGAACAGCCTAAAATATCTTTGTCTCTACTGATAAATCCATGACACTGACGATCGCGCTCACATCCGAAATCATCAATAATCTAGATTTGTCTCCCGCCAAAAAAGTAATTAACGCGCTGTTGGAATCGGGAGAGATCGCCACTGTCGAACAGCGACTAAAATTTGAGATCGACTATCCTCGCGAGCCTAACGATCCGCGAGAAATGTCAGAAATTCCCGAAGTTAGGCTATATTTTGTGCGCCTAGATGCCTGCTATCCCTGGTTGCCCTTCCTTCTAGATTGGAAATCTGGGGAATTATCTCGCTATAGTGCCATGTTAGTTCCTCATCAATTTAGCCGCACAGAAGGAATCCAATACAACCCAGAAGCTCTAGAAATTTTCGTGATGCACAAAGTATTCGTCCTCAGCAACTGGCTGCAACAGATAGGCGTTGCCAATAAATCCCGGGTCAAGTCTATGGCTCAAACCCTAGGTTATGAGATAGATGACTCCTTTTTTGACCTAGTGCAGTAACAGTTGCTCGTTCCCTAACTAGCCAAATCGGGAAATACCTCTCGTACCGCTGGATGGACTAGAAGATGGTTTTTAACATTTAAGCCTCTAGCTAAAGCTTCATTCACTTCTAAAGCTTTTAGACCTCGATCGGCTAGCTTCATTACGTAGGGAAGAGTACTATTATTAAGTGCTTGAGTTGCAGTCCAGGGAACCGCTCCCGGCATATTGGGAATACCGACGTGGATTACTCCCTCTTCCACATAGGTAGGATAGCTGTGTGATGTTGCTCGTAAAGTTTCCACGCAGCCGCCCTGATCGACTGCCACGTCAATAATTACCGAACCAGGACGCATTTTTTGCACCAAACTGCGCGAAACTAAAATGGGTGCTCTACGTCCCAACACTAAAACTGCACCAATTAGTAAATCTGCTTCTGGTACGACAGCTTCAATTTGGTCTGAATTGCTGTAAAGTAGTTCGACTCTGGAACCAAATAAGGTTTCTAGATAGGCTAATTGTCCTAGATTGATATCTAGGATTTGCACCTGCGCCCCCATACCAACGGCGATCCGCGCTGCTTCAGTCCCAACTACGCCACCGCCAAGAATAACTACTTTACCGGGTCGTACCCCAGGAATACCGCCGAGAAGAACCCCTCGTCCTCCTTGCTGTTTTTCAAGATATCTAACTCCAAACTGTACGGCAAGTTTTCCCGCAATGATGCTCATAGGAGTAAGCAGGGGGAGTTTGCCATCTGGTAGTTCTACTGTTTCGTAAGCGATCGCTGTAGTACCGCAATCAATTAGATGCTCGGTTAAACGGCGATCGGCAGCTAAGTGCAAGTAAGTAAATAGAATTTGTTCTTTTTGTAGATACTGATATTCTCCAGGTAAAGGTTCTTTCACCTTAACTACCAGTTCTCGGTTCCAGGCATCGGCAACACTAGGAACAATCTTAGCGCCCGATCGCTGGTACTCTTCATCCGTAAAGCCAGCACCGACACCCGCACCCGTTTCCACAAAAACTGCATGATTTTGTTCGTACAGCACCCGCACGCTACTAGGACTTAAGCCTACGCGAAATTCTTGATCTTTAGTTTCTCTAGGAACGCCGATTTCCATCTCAACCTCTAATTAAATTTCTTAACTACTCTATATACCTGCCAACTTCCTTGTTGTTGGCTTTGTGACTAAAAGTTGTTTTTGCTTTAACCGCTTGCAGCGAAAGGCACACAAGAGTTCCTCCTTGCTCCCTGTTCCCTTGCCCAAATCCTCTGCTCTCTGCCCTCTGCCTTCTTTAACTTTTCTTGACTTTTGCTCCTCAACTCTCCAATCCCCTTGCACTAGACTCTAACAATAGTTACACTTCTTTAAATAATCTTCAATTTCAAGGGATAATAGGTTGGTCTGAGTTTCTTACCTTTATTGTCCGGAATTTGATGGGCAAAAAGGAGACAGTTGAAGACATAACCCAAAACTGATTAACAAAAAAACGTCGAAGTAGACAATAAATCTTGACAGGAGGAGCGTAGTCAATGGGACTACCTTGGTATCGAGTACATACAGTCGTAATTAATGACCCAGGGCGGTTAATTGCCGTACACCTGATGCATACCGCTCTCGTAGCAGGATGGGCGGGTTCGATGGCTCTATACGAGCTAGCCATCTTCGATCCTAGCGATCCAGTTTTAAACCCCATGTGGCGCCAAGGGATGTTCGTCTTACCCTTTATGGCTCGTTTGGGCGTAACTGGCTCTTGGGCTGGCTGGAGCGTTACTGGAGAAACAGGAGTCAATCCTGGTTTCTGGTCATTTGAAGGCGTTGCCGCCGCTCACATTATTCTTTCGGGTCTATTATTCTTAGCAGCAGTCTGGCACTGGGTTTTTTGGGATCTAGAATTATTCACCGATCCCCGTACTGGTGAACCAGCCCTAGACCTGCCCAAGATGTTTGGTATTCACCTATTCTTGTCTGGTCTTCTTTGCTTTGGCTTTGGTGCTTTCCACCTCACAGGTCTTTGGGGTCCTGGAATGTGGGTTTCCGACGCCTATGGCATAACTGGTCACATTCAACCAGTAGCACCAGAGTGGGGTCCAGCCGGATTTAACCCCTTTAATCCAGGCGGAGTTGTAGCCCACCACATTGCCGCTGGTGTTGTCGGTATTATTGCTGGTTTATTTCACCTCAGCGTTCGTCCTCCAGAAAGGCTCTACAGAGCTCTAAAAATGGGGAACATTGAGACTGTGCTTTCTAGCAGTATTGCCGCAGTATTTTTCGCCGCTTTTGTCGTTGCGGGTACAATGTGGTACGGAAATGCTACCACCCCAGTTGAGTTGTTTGGCCCCACCCGTTATCAATGGGATCAAGGGTACTATCAACAGGAAATACAACGACGGGTTGAAGCTAATCTAGCAGCAGGAGACAGCCTTTCTGAGGCTTGGTCAAAAATTCCCGAAAAACTCGCTTTCTACGACTATGTTGGTAACAGCCCAGCTAAAGGCGGTTTGTTCCGCTCTGGTCCAATGAACAAAGGCGATGGTATCCCTCAAGCTTGGCTGGGACACGCAGTATTCAAAGATGCTGAAGGTCGCGAGCTAACAGCGCGTCGGATGCCAAACTTCTTTGAAACTTTCCCCGTAGTTTTGCTTGACTCTGAAGGGATTGTTCGTGCCGATATTCCTTTCCGACGGGCAGAATCACAGTTTAGTGTAGAGCAAGGTGGCGTAACGGTCAGCTTCTATGGCGGTTTGCTTGACGGACAAACATTTAGCAATCCCTCAGAGGTGAAAAGGTACGCTCGTAAAGCTCAGCTTGGCGAGGCTTTTGATTTTGACCGCGAAACCCTAAACTCTGACGGCGTGTTCCGCACCAGCACTAGAGGTTGGTTTACTTTTGGACACGCAGTGTTTGCTTTACTGTTCTTCTTCGGACACATCTGGCATGGCTCTCGTACTCTTTTCCGAGATGTATTTGCTGGAATCGATCCTGACCTCGGAGAACAGGTTGAATTTGGCATGTTCCAGAAATTAGGTGACGTAACAACCCGTAAGGAAGAAACTGCCTAAAGTAACTTCCAAGTTAAGTGCGTTCCCAGTTTGAGCTGGCAAGAGAGGGAGAAGGGAAAAACTTATTTTCCCTTCTTCTTTAATTAGAGAGCAAAAAAAACTTAGTAAGAGTGGTTTTTCTTGATAAACTAATAATGGCGCAGTTTAGGAAATTTTAAAATGGAAGCCGTTGCTTACATACTAGTTTTAACCTTGGCGTTAGCCGTACTTTTCTTCGCGATCGCTTTTCGCGAACCACCTCGAATTGAAAAATAGACAAGCAAGTTTGTCAAGATAAAAAATTTATCATTTTTTAACATTTCTGAGCCAAAACTCTGACAGTCTAGTTTTTGTGAGAGACTATGATAAAAGGGGCGGCTCAGATTTTTGTTATTTATTTTGATTTAGTTTGCCCCAATCTTTACAAGTCTTGACGGTAGTCCATTCAAAGTTTAAAGGGGCGAAAAACTATGCAATGCCCTTATTGCGAGCATACTAACAGCCGGGTTCTGGAGTCTCGTTCTACCGAAGGAGGAACAAGTATTCGTCGGCGGCGGGAATGTTTGCAATGCAAGCATCGATTTACTACTTATGAAAGAATTGAATTTGTACCGATCGCCGTAATTAAAAAAGATGGCTCTCGAGAATCGTTTGATCGCTCTAAGCTCTTGCGAGGGATTATCCGTGCTTGTGAAAAAACAGGTATACCCCATCAGCGTCTAGAAGCGATCGTAGATGAAATTGAAGCTCAATTACAGCAGAGAGCAGAGCGAGAAGTCCCCACTAGCGAAATCGGTATGCTAGTACTTCAGTACTTACGCCATGAGAATGAAGTTGCCTATGTTCGCTTTGCCTCCGTCTACGGACAGTTTAAAGGAATTAAGGATTTTGTAGAAACCTTGAAACACCTCCAAGCAGAAGCAGATGGAACTAAAACAGCAGCAGAGTGGCAATGTTCCCAGTCACAAGTAGCAGAAAACTCGGAGAATTTATCTTCTCTAATCACCCCATCCTGAAATACACATTAGTTGATCGACTAACGTTAACCTCTTCCCTTTTGGAGATAAAAATGATAAACTAGGAAAATAGATTATATTTTTATTCAATAAAGTTAGAAGTATATACTATAATTAGATCTGGGTGATTTAGCATCGCCTAGCTTAGGTATGGGTACTTAATGCTTCAGCAGAAAGCTAAAGTATAAAGAGTGAGGCTTGGTAACAACTAATCAAACCTTAGCTCATCGAACTGGGTTAGTGCCTAGGAAATCTCGAATACCTGAGTAAGAGACAACAATTTACAGCGCAATAATGTAGGTGTAGACTACACCGTACAAGTGGGTGTACATCGACAGGAGGCAAAGTAATTAGGGAGATAATCACAAGGAAAAGAAACGCACATGGTCAATCAGAAAACAAAGGCCGATAAAGATATTGGCTTTACTCATGAAGATTTTGCTGCCCTTCTCGACAAATATGACTATCATTTTAGTCCCGGTGATGTTGTTGCCGGAACTGTATTTAGTATGGAACCAAAGGGCGCGCTGATTGACATTGGTGCGAAAACAGCAGCATTTATTCCGATTCAGGAAATGTCAATCAACCGGGTTGACGATCCTAAAGAAGTTCTGGAATCAAACGAAATAAGAGAATTCTTTATCTTAACTGACGAGAACGAAGACGGACAGTTAACCCTCTCTATTCGTCGGATCGAATATATGCGTGCTTGGGAAAGAGTGCGTCAGTTACAAACCGAAGATGCTACGGTGCGATCGAGTGTATTTGCAACCAACCGTGGTGGAGCTTTAGTGAGAATTGAGGGTTTGCGAGGTTTTATTCCTGGCTCTCACATCAGCACCCGAGAAGCGAAAGAAGATTTGGTTGGTCAAGACCTACCCCTGAAATTCTTAGAGGTAGATGAAGAACGCAATCGTTTAGTTCTCAGCCATCGTCGCGCTTTAGTTGAGCGCAAGATGAATGGCTTGGAAGTAGGTCAAGTCGTCACTGGTTCAGTGCGAGGAATCAAGCCTTATGGTGCCTTTATTGATATCGGCGGCGTAAGTGGATTGTTACATATCTCTGAGATTTCCCACGACCACATTGACATGCCTCACAGCGTATTTGGGCTCAATGATGAACTAAAAGTGATGATAATTGACTTAGATGCAGAACGTGGCCGTATTTCCCTATCTACCAAGCAACTAGAGCCAGAACCAGGTGATATGCTCAAAAATCGAGAGTTGGTTTTTGACAAAGCTGAAGAAATGGCTGAGAAATATCGCCAGAAACTGAAAGCAGAAGCGGAAGGGCTAAACACTGAGGTTGAAGAATCAATATCAGCAGTAGAACCAGAAGTTCAAGAAGAAATGGTAGCAGCAACTGAGGAATAAAAAAGTTGTAGAAAGCTTTTAGTTCAATCTTATGAAGCTGGAGAAAAAAGAGGGAAAGCCCCTCTTTTTTTAGAGCAAAATGTATAAAAGGAGTAAGTCTTGGTAACAATTAGCTGTGGAGAGCTGAGATTTCCCAATATCCAAGGTATTATTTTTGATAAAGATGGTACTTTACAGGATTCCCAAAAATTTTTGCGAGAGTTGGGATACAAACGAGCTCGCACGATCGATGCTCGTATTCCAGGTATTGGCGACCCTCTGTTGATGGCTTTTGGTATTCAAGAAGATATGATCGATCCTACCGGATTGATGGCAGTGGGTAGCCGTCGGGAAAATGAAATTGCTGCAGCTGCGTATATCGCCGAGACAGGTCGCAGTTGGTGGGAAGCACTGGCG
>JBFRWL010000498.1:0-3606 GCA_051439565.1 Prochloraceae cyanobacterium | reverse complement strand
GTGCAGCAGTAAGTACTTAGGCATAATTATTTACACATTGATAATTCCTGATTGCCTGTTCCTTGTTGCTTATTGCCTTTCTTGACTATAGTTGAGAAGATTTGTTTCAAGGCTGGCACATATAGTCCATCATCCGCTTTCTCTCCTGACACCACCTTGGTTACTAACGGCATCCCCATTCATGTCAAGGGTTGCCATCATGGTTTTAATCTGTGGCAGGTTGGGATTATCTTTGCTGTGACCAAATTGAAGTCGAGCCATGCTGGGGTTTCCCCAGCTTATGGAATCGACTTGTTGAAATAATCCCTCTTCCGTAACTAGATGATAACCACTGTTGGTTGTGACATCGAGCCTCACTTGCTTGACTTCTAGTTGATACACACGAATGCTGTTGCGATTTAGATCAGTTTCAATTTCACTCCAGCTCTGATCATTGCTCAATCTTCTGAGTAGAATGCCCAATCGATCTCATTGTCCAGATTTATCATATTTAGTCGTATTTTTTTCAGTCGGCAATTTGCTTTAGGTATCTTTTCCTATTCTTGATTGCGCGAATGATGAGTAGAGCCTTTACTATACCTAACTGTGATTTGACCCCAACTTTTTATTTTTCTGTTTTTGTTTTTTTGTAACTGAATTTTTATTTCTACTAAGCTAATCCACATTTAACTTACTATTTCTATTTTATGCAATATCGATGTTGCTCAGCTTAATAAATCGGCTGGAAAAGAAGTAAGTTCCGCGGAATGTAGTATAAAAGTAGTCAATAAAGAATGGAAAGCTCATTTAGATCAGTTGGATCAGCTAGGAGTTAGAGTTAATCCCACTGTGGTGAAAGTGGTTAAAGTTAATGATAAGCAGGATGTGGAGAAAGCGATCGCACTACTCAAAGCAAGAAAACGAGATGGTCATGTGTCTAACGCAGCAGGGTTCTTTGTTGAAGCTCTGAAACAGAATTGGGGGTCTGAAGTTGCCAGTAATGAAGATTCTCCTCTTCAAGTAGTTTCGAGGATTTATTTAGGTAAAGCGATCCGCCATATTTTAGCGATCGCTTTATGATATATTTTCAATCCACTAAGGCGTGTTAATAAGATTAAAATGCTTTATTTTTGAGGCTTGAGTGCAATTATTAGGTTTTCAATTGTCACCGATTAATATTAAACAATTCTTAGGTTGTTTGATAGCGGACAGCTTACGCTTCCACTTTGAACAACTTATGATTCAAGTGACACCTCCTTGTATTCAGACCAGATCTAAAATAATTTGAGATTAATACTCTCCTATGTATTCTGTGTTCTGATCGCCGTCTAATGCTTGAATTGTTACAATTTCATCACAACTTAGATCTCGATAGGATTCTTCCAGTTTCTGGAGTTTTTCTAGCTGGGATTCCTCAAATTTTTGCAGTGCCTCCAGACGTGATTCCAATATTGTCTGAAGTGTCTTCAGACGAGATTCCTTGATTTTTTGAATTTCGTCTTCAAGTTGACTATTGTAAGATCTTGCTTTTTTAAAGGCAGCACTCATGTGAGCTATTTTGTCATCTTTTCTCTTGAGACTTTCTCGTTGAGGAAAAAACCATAATGCCGAGCCAGCAACTCCAGTAAAACAACCAACGATTAGGCCAATCAACAATTCCATAATTCCTCCATAAGTATTTAGAACTAGCAGAGTTTCAACTTTTGACGGTGCAAGATATCAGCTAGTCGGCATTTAAATTTCTATTTCTAGTCGAGACAAGGCATAATGCAGAGGGCAGAAGGAAAAACCCAGTCTCAAATTTAAATACACAAAGCTTATTTCACTGCAACCAATCATGCTTGAGCAGTCGATAATCGAAAGAGGTGCGGGGATTCATTTTGTACTGGGGTGATCGCTTTAAGAGTGCCATCAATTCTAAAAACTCCTGGGGGTCAAAAATCACGTTGCATCCAGCACTCCACCCTCCAATCGAGTTTTTACTGGCACTCCCGCGCCATCCTGTTGTCTTGGTAGTGTGCAGGTTTACTCCATTGCCTTGCTCTAAGGTTTCCTTGTCATCTCGCTGAAAATTTTTGTTAGCATCTCTTACTAGCAGTGCTTTTCCTGCTTGCACCAGTGCTTCGTAGCCACGATGCAGTCCAAATCGCCACAATTTGTTATGGAATCCAAGAGCTAATTGAGCTCCACCGCGAGAATTGAGGGGATTGATGGTGTATTTCCGTCCAGGCTCAGTTGTTCCCAAATATAAGCACAAGAACTCCCATTCCCCATCTTCTTTAGCAATTACCCCAATGGAATCATTCCACTTGTCTGGAGTTGTATCCTTGATATATCCTTTAGAGCGATCGCTTTTTGGAGACAGCCCACTAATTCCCACCAGATTCCACTCATCTTCCCGTAGAGGATACCCTCTTTTGTTACAAGCTTGGGCTACTTGCTCTGCCAAAGTTTCGGCTTTAGCAGAGCAAGTAGCTGTTCTGTTCGTCCCGTTACCGTTAGATGAATCCTGGACAAAATTAAAATGCTCGTGCCACAAAAACCAAGTATTACGTCCAGCAAACTTAATATCCCCATCCCCATTGCCAAAAGTTACCTTGATATGTCCCTTCTCTTTCGCATGGGCGAGAAAGGGAAATTCACAGCCTGCTGGAATGGCAACTTTTTCTTTTCCTTCCTCTAGTCGAACGTGACTGCAAGTCTTGACTTTGAGGTAAGTGGGATGAGTAATTTCAAGGCGATTGCTCTGGAAGGGCTTGAGGAGGTTTGTACTCTGGATGACTGCCCCATCTGACTTGAGAAACAACTTTTTTTCGGCTGTCCGACGGCGTACCAATCCTGGCAGAGTTCTCCCGCCACCTTTTATCCATCTGTCAAACTCAGTCGCTGCACCTGGGTAATCACTACTGTTGAGTTTGCGGAGCATAGTGCTTTTCTCAAATGCTCCTAGCCCTATGTTGTAAGTAAAGCAGACTAAAGCACTAAACTGATTGCCTCCCAATTTCACTTTAACCCTTGATTCGACGCCATCTTCAAATTTTTTGACATCTTCTAGTAACCACTGTTCTGCTGTTTTCGCCTCGATAACCATTCCTGGTCTTACCCGCCCCCCTGTCGTTCCGTACCCAATGGTGAGAACTCCAGCAGGGCAGATGTAAGCTTTGGCACGGAATCCTTCAAAATCTTGGATGAGCTGGAGTCCTTCTTGGTTGATATCCATGATTTAAAATACTCCTTCCTCAGAAGATAGGGATTGTTGTTTGATTCGATCACTCGCCATTGCTTGCAAGGATTGGGGTTGCTGCCGAGCAATCAAGGCTCCTGCACCTCCTGTAATAGCTCCTCCTCCGAAGGCAGCAAGTTTTACGCTTTCTGGGATATTGGGAATAAGCATGATGATGATTGGAAGGAGTGCCCCGGCAATGGAAACTATTGAGCCACTTATGGTAGAGATCAGGTCATTGGTAGCAGCAGCTTTTGCCAGCCAGTCATCTGTTTTGGTATTAGGATCGTCTTTGAATTGTGAGATCATGGTTTATGTCCTCATTAGTTTAAGATCAAATCATTTTTTCTGAAAAATATCGATATTTTCATTAACCAAGTACGATTAGGGTTAAGTTAATATGC
>JBFRWL010000497.1:0-8533 GCA_051439565.1 Prochloraceae cyanobacterium | reverse complement strand
CGAACAATCTACCACTGCAATTATTACTTATCACCCTGTTGCTAAATACTTTAGCGCTTAAATTAATTTTGCACTTGAGTTGGTGATACGAAATCCTTTTGTCAAAACCACTTTATGAAAATCGACTGAATCAGATTCTACCCGAATCCAGGCTATGACGAAATTTACCGTTAACTACAGATTCAAGATTTGCGACCTCGACAACCCGTCCAGGAAAGGAACCAGGGATACCTAATTGTGAAACTACTGGTTTAGCTGTTGCCAGGGAAAATTTGTGCAACATTCCCATAACACTACCCGCTCCTAACGAGAGTGTTCCGAACAAAAGCTTACGGCGGTCAATGTTTAAAAAGTTATCAGAGGAGTTACTCATGCCTCAAAAACCAGATAGAAGTTGTTTTGGAATTGGTCCGCATAGTCTTGAGTGAATTATTTGCTAATAAATGCGATCGCTTGGTAAAAATAATTAAAGATTTTGTTAATATTATTACCAAACCAGACCAGAGGACTATTAGCGAGAGAGAGGATCTATGAGCGAGAAAAAAGTAGTTATTGCCCCATCCATACTATCAGCAGACTTCAGTCGCCTAGGAGAAGAAATTCAAGCTGTAGACGCTGCTGGTGCTGATTGGATTCACGTTGACGTGATGGATGGGAGGTTTGTCCCTAACATTACCATTGGTCCTCTAATTGTCAGTGCTATTAGACCCGTTACTCAAAAAACACTGGACGTCCACTTGATGATTGTGGAACCAGAAAAATACGTTGCAGATTTTGCTAAAGCTGGAGCTGATATTATTTCTGTTCACGCAGAACATAATGCTTCACCTCACTTGCATCGCACCCTCGGTCAAATTAGAGAATTGGGAAAACAAGCAGGAGTAGTACTCAATCCTTCTACTCCCCTAGAATTAATTGAGTACGTGCTAGATTTGTGCGACTTGATTTTAATTATGAGCGTCAACCCTGGCTTTGGCGGTCAAAGCTTCATTCCTGGGGTTGTTCCCAAAATTCGCAAGCTGCGTCAGATGTGCGACGATCGCGGACTCGATCCCTGGATTGAAGTAGACGGCGGACTCAAACCAGCTAATACCTGGCAAGTCTTAGAAGCAGGAGCTAATGCAATTGTTGCTGGCTCTGCAGTGTTTAAAGCTGCAGATTACGCTCAAGCAATTGAAGGTATTCGCAATAGCAAGCGCCCCTCACCGGAATTAGCTACAGTTTAGGAAGATAGAAGGCAGGAGGCAGAAGGCAGGGGGCAGAAGGTTGCATTGTCGTTAACAATAAAGCCATCTATGTTTTTCGTCTTTTGGATCCCTTGTACCCTTTTCAATCGCAGATGAAGAGTCTCCTATTAACAGTAGTCTAAATCTGCTTTTAATTGCTCCTTCTGCCTTCCTTTGACTTTTGACCAATTATCAATAAACTATAAAGGCGATCGAGATAGCGATCGCCTTTTTATATAGCTAAAAGTTTCAGTTTTGTTAAGGTCATGCTATGAACAAGTGGTTTTCTCTACCTTTATTATTAGGTCTAGTCTCGATAATAGGTGCTTGTGCCCCTGAAACATCAGAAACTTCAACCAAATCAAGCGACACTATCCGTATAGGCGCGGCACTAAGCGAGACAGGTAAATTCGCCCGTGAAGGAAAAGATGCTCGTCAAGGCTACAATCTCTGGCGAGACTGGGTGAACGAAGACTATGGCGGCATAAAAATTGGCGATCGCCGCTATAAAGTAGAAATAGTTTACTATGACGACGAAGGCAACCCAGACACTGTAACCCGCTTAGTAGAAAAGTTGATTGTCGAGGATAAAGTAAATTTTTTGCTGGCTCCCTACAGTTCTGGTTTGACTAAAAGTGCCAGCGTGATCGCCGAGAAGTACGACACGATTATAGTTTCGGGTGGTGCTGCTGCCGACTCTCTGTTTAACCGTGGCTTGCAAAATCTCTTTAGTATCTCTCCCCCTGCAAGTAACTATACTCAATCAAGCCTAGAGGCACTCTCTCAAACAGGAGCCAAAACACTTGTCATCGCTTACGAAGATACTCCCTTTCCTACCGATGTTGGCAAGGGAACTAAACAATGGGCGGAAAAATATGGAATGAAAGTACTAGGTGTTGAAACCTATCCTAGAGACGTGGCTGATGTCAGCGCCATTATGAGCAAATTCAAAGCCCTTAATCCAGATGTGTTTATGGGTGGAGGTCATTTCAACGATGCCCTGCTGTTTGCACGCTCTGCTAAAGAACTTAACTTTAGCCCCAAAGCTATGATACTTACGGTTGCTCCTTCTAACCCCAAATTTGCTGCCGAAATGGGTGCAGATGCTAACTATATTTTTGGCCCAACTAAATGGGAGAGTAGCATGAATTACAAAGGAAAGTACTTTGGCAGTTCCTCTGAGTATGCAGAGCTTTACCAAGCTAAATGGGGAGAACCAGCCACTTACCAAGCTGCAGGATCTACTGCAGGAGCGCTATCCTTACATCTGGGAATTGAAAAAGCTGGCTCTCTGGAAACTGATGCAGTGCGCCAAGCTCTCAGAGATATTAACGTGAATACTTTCTACGGACCGATCGATTTTGATGAAACGGGTAAAAATATTGGCAAGCCGATGGGCACTATTCAAATTCTCGACGGTCAAATTAAGGTAGTGGCACCGAAAGAAGCAGCAGTAGCCGAAATAACCTATCCCATGCCTGCTTGGAAAGAACGTAAAAAATAACTCAATTTGCTTTAGCATAATTCAGTAATTTGTTAATGGGTTGTTTGCAGAAAGTCAGATTGACTGATATATGAATAAGTTCTTCTCGATTCCATTACTATTAGGTTTAGTTTCATTCCTAGCGGCTTGTGGTCCGCAAAAATCACAACCCTCAAGCGAATCTGCAAACACTATTCGTTTGGGTGCAGCAGTCAGCGAAACAGGTAAATTTGCCCGGGAAGGGAAAGATACTCGTCAAGGTTATAATCTCTGGCGAGACTGGGTGAACGAAGAATATGGTGGGATTAAAGTTGACGATCGGCGCTATAAGGTAGAAATTATCTACTATGATGACGAGGGCAATCCCGATACGGTGGCACGGCTGATAGAAAAGCTAATTGCCGAAGACGAAGTCAGCTTTTTGTTAGCTCCCTATAGTTCTGGTTTAACTAAAAGCGCCAGTGCTATAGCCGAAAAGTACGGTAAGATTATAGTCTCCGGGGGTGCTGCTGCCGACTCTCTGTTTAACCGTGGCTTCAAAAATATCTTTAGTGTTTTAACTCCTGCTAGCGACTATACTAGCTCAACTTTAAAAGCTCTGAGTCAAGCTGGAGCCAAAACAGTTGTCATTGCCTACGAAGACACTCCCTTTCCGATTAGTGTGGCAGAAGGAGCTGAAAAATCGGCGCAACAACAAGGGATGAAAGTACTAGGAGTTGAAACCTATCCTAAAGACATAACTGATGTCAGCGCTATTACTAGTAAATTTAAAGCTCTAAATCCCGATGTCTTTGTAGGTGGGGGTCATTTCAACGATGCTCTGCTGTTTGTGCGATCGGCAAAAGAATTGAACTTTACTCCCAAAGCAATGGTTATCACAGTAGGCCCGTCTAATCCCAAATTCGTTTCTGAGATGGGGAAAGATGCTAACTACGTATTTGGTCCCACTCAGTGGGAAAACACTATGAGCTATGAAGGCAAGCATTTTGGTACAGCTTTTGAGTACGCTCAGCGCTACCAAGCTAAATGGCAAGAACCACCCACTTACCAAGCTGCAGGAGCCACAGTAGCAGCGCTAGCCTTGCAGTTAGCAATTGAAAAAGCTGGCTCTCTGGAGACAAAGCCAGTGCGCCAAGCAATGAGAGAATTAGATGCGGTTACTTTTTACGGTCCGATCGATTTTGACGAAACGGGTAAAAATGCTACTAAACCGATGGGCAGCATTCAAATTCTCGACGGTCAAATTAAGGTAGTGGCCCCCAAAGAAGCAGCGGTAGCTGAAATAAGTTATCCTATGCCAGCTTGGAAGGAAAGATAAACATGACTCAGTTTCTGCAAGCCCTAGTTAGCGGTCTGTTACTGGGTGGTTTCTATGCCGTTATGGTGTTAGGTTTTTCCGTTCTTTGGGGGGTAATGGGTGTAATTAACTTAGCCCACGGCGAGTTTTTGATGATGGGGGCTTATTTAGCTTGGCTTCTGTTCACTAGTTTTAGTATCGATCCCTTTGCCTCGCTGGTTATTATCATGCCGATCGCCTTTTTCCTGGGCTTTTTCTTACAGAAAATCCTGCTCAATCGCTTAGTAGAACGTCCTCGTTTAGCTACCTTGCTCGTTACCTTTGGTCTTTCCATTATTCTGGCTAACCTACATAAAGTTCTCTACACTGCCGATCCTCGTAACGTGCCTGTTGATTACAACGGCTCTTTTGAATTGTTAGGACTTTCCTTACCGATCGTGAAAACTATTATCTTTGGCGTGGCTTTGGCGATGATGCTGGCACTGCATTGGTTCTTACAACGTACTCGTCAAGGAAAGGCAATTAGAGCAGCGGCACAGAACAAAAATGCAGCCCGAATTGTTGGCATTAACATCGAGCAAATCTACGCCATTACTGCTGGCATCTGTATTGCCCTGACAGCAGCGGCTGGGGCGATGATTAGCCCGACCCAAGCCATTTTTCCCTTTATGGGTCAACCCTTTACTCTTAAAGCGTTTACAATTACTGTACTCGGAGGTCTGGGGCGAATTCCTGGAGCGCTATTAGGTGGTATGCTCTTGGGGATCGTTGAGGTAATAGTAGCTACTTACGTACCGGGGATTGGTACCAATTTGGGAGTAGCGATTAGCTTATTGATGTTGGTAGTCATTCTGATAGTGCGGCCTCAAGGACTATTGCCAGGTTTGAGACCGATTCAGATGGATTAGGCGGTAAAATTAGTGAAACAATTTTCCAAAATTTTACGAAAAAAATCGGTTCGCCTGAGCCTGTGGCTTTTGCTACTAGTGGCGCTAGCTATCTACCCTCATACAGGTGTCAATAGTCTCCAGCTACTGGGGGCTACCCAGGTGTTTCTCTGGGTGACATTAGCTTCTAACTGGAATCTAATTGGGGGCATGACTGGCTATATAGACTTCGGTCATGCCGTCTTCTTTGGTATTGGTGCTTATGTTATGGGCATCTTAGTCACCGATGCTCCTCTAGCCTTTGCTCCAAAGCTATCTTTCTGGCAAGCATTGCCTTGGGCTGGTTTAACGGCAGTCTTATTTGCCTTGCTAATTGGCTGGGCTACTTTACGCCTCAAGGGTCCCTACTTCTCGATCGCTATGTTAGGTACTTTTGCTGCGACCAGGGAAGTAGTCAGGATTTTACGACCTTTAACTGGTGGCGGCGCTGGTTTAGATTTACCACCAGTACTCGATCGAGTTGGCGATTACTATTTCATGCTCGCATTAATGGCAATTGTAGTTAGCTTGATTTGGTTTATTCGCCGCAGCGAGTTTGGTCTGTCACTCTTGGCAATTAGAGAAGATGAAATTGGTGCTGAGATGCGAGGCATTAATACCACCGCACACAAGTTACTTGCCTTTGCCACAGCAGCCTTGTTTACAGGTATTGTTGGCGCTTTCTGGGCTTGGCAGAATACTTATATTGACCCCGACGTGACATTTTTCGCCAACCGCAACCTTAATATGGTGATGATGAGTATGCTAGGTGGATTAGGTACTGTTTGGGGTCCGCCTCTAGGTGCGATAGTGCTTTATTTTCTCCAAGATCTTGTCTGGAGCAATCTTTTAGATTTCCATCTTTTAGTGCTGGGCATATTACTTATTTTGCTAGTGCTGTTTATGCCTACCGGAATTCTAGGATCTTTGGAAAACCGTTATAAATCCCAAGCAGGTTCGACTCATCCTTCAATCCCACGCCGAAGACAGGAGTCTGCGAGGAGTAAGCCCTATCAACGTTAATTATTAGACTTTTTGCAGAAGTCTATTCTCCTAACTCCTGACTCCTCGCCAAAACCAGTTGACTCTGTTCCGTCGAACTCAGCTTATCATGCCTCGCCGGGAATACCCCTTCCATACTTAATTACCTAAGTTCGATGGCAAGAAGTTGGTTGTGTTAGAGGTTGTAGATGTTAGGTTTGACGAAGATCGAAGGTAAAATAAGCCTAATAAATATCAACAATAGGACTGGCTGTGAATACTCTCCTCAAAACCAGAATTATCCAGTCTAAGCCTCTCCAGTTAATTATTCAAACCTTGCACAAGTGGCATCAAGATGAATGTCTGGAGATGGGAGCAGCTTTATCATACTATGCGCTGTTCTCCCTATTTCCCCTTTTGCTAGTAATTCTTAGCATTGTCGGTTTTTTACTCGGTTCTAAGACTAATGTTTATAATCAAGTGCTTGAATTCGCCCAAAGTTCGCTCCCATCAGTAGCCTATGGCATTGTTGAGAGTACCTTGAGCCATCTTCACCAGAGTAGTATGAGCGCAGGAGTAGTTAGCTTTTTGCTCTTGTTTTTTACAGCTAGCAGTATCTTTGGTACTCTCGCTCATGCCGTTGATAAAATTTGGCAAGTGCAAACACAACGAGATGCCGATCGTAGACTAGATCGCAATGACAATGATTTGATAACCAACGTACTTAATTTTTTACAGCGCAGGATATTAGCGTTGAGTCTAGTACTGGGCATAAGCGCACTTATGTTAGTATCTCTGTTGTCCGAGCTCGCTATCAAAATTATCATCGAGATTGCAGAAAGCTTTGATCAAGCGATTGAGTTAATCGATTTCGATATTCTTTTGCTCCTCCAAGGACTAGAAGCAGCTATAACCTTCCTACTCCTGAGTTTAGCGCTCATGGTGTTGTTTAAAATGCTGCCATCAACTAGGGTGACCTGGGGTGATGTCTGGCTGGGGGCGGTAATAACTGCAGCCTTATTTCGACTAGTTCAGTATCTCGCCAGTAACGGCATCCTTCAGATCGCTAGCCGATTTCTCTCCTACGGAGTGGTTGGTAGTGTGATGGTTTTAATGCTGTGGATTTACATCGTGAGTCAGCTTTTTTTCTTGGGAAGTGAATTCACCTATATATATACCCACCTCTTTGGCAGTCGTCGCCAGAGAGCTAAAAGCATTATGGTATAAATATTTGATTAAGATTATGTATCGAATCAATGTCTAGCGTCACTCTAGAATCACCTACAGCCCTGTTAGAAGCACGTCAAGTTAGCAAGTATTTCGGAGGTTTAGCTGCTGTAAATAATGTAGACTTATCCGTACATACTGGCGAGATAGTAGGATTAATTGGACCCAACGGTAGTGGCAAAACCACTCTCTTCAACTGTTTGAGCCGTCTTCAGCAGCTAGATAGGGGCAAGATTTTCTTCAAGGGTCGAGACATTACTAACCTGCGCCCTTACCAAGTTGCCCGAATTGGTCTAGCGCGCACTTTCCAAAGAATCCGCATCTATCGTCAGATGAGTGTCTGGGAAAATCTTTTAATCAGCCGTCAATGGCGAGGGGAAAGTATATTCACCATATTTAAGAGGAGCGATCGCCGAACGCAAAAACGAGCTAAACAGCTACTAGAGTTTTTGATGCTATCCCACCTGACTCATGAATATGCAGGCAATCTTTCCGGCGGTCAGCAACGTTTGCTAGAAATAGCTATGGCTTTGATGCCAGATCCAGATTTGTTGCTCTTAGACGAGGCAACTTCTGGAATTAATCCTACTCTAGTTGAAACTATTAAAGACCACATTCGCACTCTCAACCAACAACTAGGCAAAACCTTTTTGCTAATCGAGCATAACATTAGTTTCATCTCTGATTTGTGCAGTCGGGTTTATGTGCTCAACCAGGGAGAAAACCTCGCCGAAGGGACTCCAGAGGAGATTCAAGCCAACGATGCCGTAATTGAAGCATATTTTGGTACCTAGAACACCAATGAATGTAATCGTTCATAGTTGATGGTTTGATCGCCAATACAATCAACCATGAACAATCAACAATATTTAATCGGACTTGATATAATTTCTTATGCTAATTGTAGAAAACCTTTATGCTGGCTATCAGGGTTTTGACATTCTCAAAGGAGTTAACCTACAAGTCAATCCAGGAGAGATTGTCTGTGTAATTGGTCCCAATGGTGCGGGCAAATCTACAGTTTTCAAGGCAATTTATAGCTTAATCCAAGTGCGCCAGGGACGCATTATCTTTAACGATCGAGATATTACCAACCTACAACCCCAGCAAATACTGCGATCGGGTATTGCGATTGTGCCTCAGATGCGGGGCGTTTTTCCCCAGATGTCAGTGAGGGAAAACCTAGAACTAGGTATGTATTTAGAGAAGAACAAGAAGCGCATCCAGGAACGGCTGGAGTACGTGTTTGATTTGTTTCCCCAACTAGCCCAAAGGGAGCAGCAGCAAGCTGGGACTATGTCTGGAGGCGAACAGCGAATGTTAGAGATCGGTCGCTCGCTAATGTTAGAGCCGAAGATGGTTATGATAGACGAGCCGAGTGCAGGCTTAGCTC
>JBFRWL010000496.1:0-13031 GCA_051439565.1 Prochloraceae cyanobacterium | reverse complement strand
GTCTACTCCTATAAAAATCGTATATTCTTAAATATTTCTGGTTATAAACATTCAGCTATTTAGCCGATAATTACCCCATAAATAAACAATATAATTAAATTATTGATGCAAATTTTTCTCTTTGTTTTTATATTTTTTGATTCGACTTTTTGTTGTTTTTTTAGATAATTCCACTCAAAGAAAAGAAAGTTTTTTGCTGTTTTTTCAAAAACATTAACTAGAACGTCGATTCAGTAATAAAGATCGCGGCAAGCACTGTTTCTTGTCGATCACTCATTATTGATTATCAAGATGTAGCTCCCATTAACTATCACCGAGTATTGATCCCTGAAGAAGTTTTGCTATTACTATTTAGTTAAAAATCATGAGTATTAAATCACATTATTATCAAAAAAAATCTCAATTTCAAGCCGAACGTTTGCAAACAATTGAGCAGGCAATTGCTCCTTTAATCGAGCGTCTTCTAACTCATAGAGTTTACCAGAAATTAACCACTGCTTCAGCTCTACGAATCTTTTTAGAGCATCATTGCTATGCTGTTTGGGACTTCATGTGTTTGCTCAAATCTTTACAGCAAAAGTTAACTGTTGTTTCCGTTCCCTGGAGTATTCCCAACAATATTCAAGCTGCGCGAATGATTAACGAAATTGTCTTAGTTGAAGAAACAGATATAGCTCGTGATGGCTTCAGTTACGCCAGTCATTTCCAGATTTATTTGGAGGCTATGGATGAAATTAGAGCTTCTACAAAGAGCATTCAGAATTTTGTAAGTTTGCTTGAAAAAGGGATAACTTACCATGAGGCAGTAATAATTGCTGGCGTTCCAGAGATTGCAGCTCGTTTTGTCACTCAGACTTTACAAGTCTGTAGGTTCCGCACCGACTGCGAAATTGCCTCTTATTTCCTGTTTGGTAGAGAAAATCTCATTCCCGATCTGTTCCGCAAAATTGTTTGCAGCTTGTCAATTGCTGAGGGAGTGAAAGTAGATTCCCTTCTGTATTATCTCGATCGTCACATCGGTATTGATGAAGAGGAACACAAACCAGCAAGTAAGCGCATTTTAGTTACTTTGTGCGGCGACAGCGATTACTCTTGGCAATTAGCTCATAATGCTGCGATCGAAGCTTTAGAATCTCGTCTAGCTCTTTGGGACGGTATTGCCAAAGCTATTGGCTAATTAGTCGATCGAATTAATTAGAAAATGCTTGAGAGAGGGAACTGGGCACAGGCACCAGTTCAATGCCCCCCATAGGGATGTGAATTTAGAGTATAGTTAATTAGGTATTCAGGATCTATCCCTAGAATATTTCGATGAAATAATCCCTAGGAGTATAACGTGGTTGCAACCCCAGAAAACAAACAACAAACTTCTTCCCCAGCAAGCACTGAAGACCGCGTAGCAGTGTTATTGATGGGATACGGAGAAGTAGAGAGCTACGAAGATTTTGCTAACTACAACGAGCAAGCCTTAAATCTACTCACAGCTAAGTTTGCGCCAGTACCTACCTGGATTTATCCCCCACTAGCAAAGCTTCTAGCTTTATTTGACTTTCACGAGTGGAGTCACCAGCATAATAATTTTATTTCCCCTCACAATAAAATTTTTGAGGCTCAGCGAGCGGGCATTGAAAAAGAATTGCAAGAAAAATGGGGCGATCGCCTTCAAGTATTCAAAGCCTTTAACTTTTGCGCTCCCTTCCTTCCCCAACAAGTACTCGCTGAAATCAAACAACAGGGATTTGATAAATTGCTCATTTATCCTCTGTTAGTAGTTGATTCCATCTTCACTAGTGGCATTGCTGTCGAACAAGTTAACGACGCTCTCACCAAGCTAGCAGAGGGTGACGAGCATTGGCTCAAAAGTATGCGTTATATTCCCTCTTTTTACAACGAACCAGCTTATATTGAGTTGCTGGCGCAGATGGTAGAGGAGAAAATTGCTGCTGATTTGGCAGAAAAATACTTGCCTTCTCAAATTGGCATTGTGCTGATGAATCACGGCTGTCCTCACAAAGCAAAAGGATTCACCTCTGGTATTGATGAAAGTCAGAAGCTCTACGAGTTGGTTAGAGAAAAACTGATCGATAAGTATCCTTTAATTTCCATTGGTTGGCTCAATCACGACACGCCTCTAATTGAATGGACGCAGCCGAATGTAGAGTTAGCAGCGAAAAACTTAATCGAATTAGGTGCTAAGGCGATCGTGATGATGCCAATTGGATTTGCCACTGAAAATCACGAAACTATACTCGATGTTCATCATATTATCCATCACTTGGAACATCGCCGTTCTGATATTACTTTTGTACAAATGCCCTGTGTTAACGATCGCCCCGAATTCCTAAAAATGGCAGCTTCTTGGGCGAATCAACACGTTGCAGCGCTGTTATCCGAACAAGGAAAAACCATTCAATTAGCTAGTCAAATTTCCACCTCTCACCACCATCATCACCATCACGATTAGTCATACTAATTTCCGGTTGAATACTTACTTTATTCCTGGAAGTAAAAAGTAACGAGTCTTATACTTGCCATCAATTATTACTCGTTACTTGATTTTTTAAGGGTGGGTACTACCGTCGGGCATAGTTGTTTCTGTCAGGTTAATCCCGCTCATGTTACCGCTGCGAAAATTAGCTGCGCGAAGATCGGCACCTTGTAGATAAACATCCATGAGGCTAGCACTACGCAACTTAGCATCTGCCAGCTTAGTCTGGCGAAGCAATGCGTACCTTAAGTTCGCACTTTTGAGACTAACATTAGCCAGATTTGCACCTCTGAGATTAGCGGAACTTAAATCTACTCGACTATCTAAGTTAACTCCTACCAAAGTTAATTCAGCTATAGTGAGCAGACTTGGATTTACTTCCCGTAAAACCGCACCACTGAGATTAGCACCTCGTAAATTTGCCCGACGAAAGTTTGCTCCTTGTAAAACTGCTTTACTAAAGTCAGCACGACGCAGCTTGCTATCGCGCAGGTCTGCCTTATTGAGGTTAGCATCACTTAAGTCAGCACCGCTCAGGTTTGCTTGAGATAAGTCTGCTCGAGAGAGGTTGGCACCGCTCAGATCCAAACCGCTGAGATTAGCACCACTGAGGTCTGCTCGACAGAGATTGGCACCGCTGAGATTGGCACCACTGAGGTTAGCGCCACTAAGATTAGCCCCTCTCAAGTCGGTATTTCTCAAAAATGTTTGCCTGAGGTTGGCTTCTCGCAAGTTTACTCTGTTGAGCACTGCCTCATCTAAATTTCCCCAGCTTAGGTCTGCTTGAGTGAGGTCGGCTCCGCTTAAGTTGGCACTGATTAATTTAGCACCAATCAGTTTAGCGTTAATTAAGTCAGCACGACTGAGGTTAGCTTCACTGAGATCGGCTCCGCTTAGATTTGCCCAATCTAAATCGCTACGATTGAGGTTAATACCACTTAGATTTACTTGAATCAGTTCTACCCTATTTAGGTCTACTCTGCTAAAATCCCTTTCTCCTGCTGTGTAACGCCTGAATAGTTCCTCAGCCTTCATTGCTTCTGTAGAACGAAGATTCTCTGTGTGTTCACCTCTAGCCTCCTTTTAGGTTGCCGTTACCTGACTATTCCAATCAATGTAGGGCAACTTTGAAGCTGTTGCTTTAATCCGATCGATATAGTCAACTAGTTGACCGCAACTATCCCAAGTACCTTGCAGCAGCATATTCCTAGCTACCTCTGCTAAGGATAGAGAAGCAATCGAGTTGCCACAACGAACTTCCATTGCTTCTAAATCCAGACTCATAGGAGCTTGGGGGTTTTCTGTCAGTAATGCCTGTAGCTGCCTTACTGTATCAGAATCTGCTGTGAGACAAGGAACGCCTATCGCCAAGCAATTACCAAAAAAAATTTCGGCAAATCCTTCCCCAACTATAGCTTCGATTCCCCATTTTGCCAAAGCTTGAGGGGCGTGTTCTCGCGAAGAACCACAGCCGAAGTTATTGTTAACTACTAAGATATTGGCTCCTCGATACTGAGGTAGGTCGAAGGGATGTTGACCTTTAGCTTGAGCGCGATCGTCGCTAAATACACTTTCTCCTAACCCGTCAAAGGTTACGCATCTGAGAAACCGTGCGGGGATAATTCGATCGGTATCAATATCATTACCTGTTAGAGGAATTCCCCGTCCTGAAACTGTTTTTACTTGACTCATTAATTTAATCCTCTGATTTGCGACCACTAACCAATGGTGCTGTTAGCTGATTGTTGATTGTTATTCTCTCCCTTATCTGCCTTATCTCCCCCTCTACCCAACAATATGTATTGTAATCAGTCGAAAACTGCTATATTTCTGCCTCGCTACACTAGAGCAATTCTCGCACGTCAGCAACTTTACCACTAACAGCAGCCGCAACTACCATCGCGGGACTCATTAGTAGGGTGCGTCCGGTAGCAGAACCCTGACGACCTTTAAAATTGCGATTAGAAGAAGAAGCGCTCAGCTGAGAGCCTTGGAGTTTGTCAGGATTCATTGCCAGACACATGGAACATCCTGGTTCTCGCCACTCAAACCCCGCTTCTAGAAAGATGCGATCGAGTCCTTCTGCTTCTGCTTGCTTTTTCACCCTTTCTGAACCAGGAACGACAAATGCTTTGACTCCTGGGGCAACGTGATGATCCTGGGCGAATTTAGCTGCTTCTCGCAGGTCGCTCAGTCTTCCATTGGTACAGCTACCGATAAAGCAGACATCGACGGGAGTGCCTTTAATCGGTTTTCCTGGAGTTAGCTCCATGTAATTGTAGGCTTCAGAGGCGATTGCTCTTTCACTTTCGGGTAAATTATCGGCAATGGGAATTAATTCATTAACTCCTATTCCTTGACCTGGGGTAATTCCCCAAGTTACTGTGGGCTCAATTTCAGCCGCAGCAAAGGTAACCACATCGTCGTAAACTGCATCTCGATCGCTGCTCAGACTCTTCCACCAAGCGACAGCGCGATCCCATTGGTCTCCTTGGGGAGCAAAATCTCTGTCCTTAAGGTATTCAAAGGTTATTTCATCCGGGTTAAAATAACCGCAACGAGCGCCACCTTCAATCGACATATTACACACGGTCATTCTTTCTTCCATGCTCATGGCTGCAAAGGTGGTGCCAGAGTATTCGTAGGCATAACCGAGACCTGCTTTTACTCCTAACTTGCGGATGACGTGTAAAATTACGTCTTTTGCGTAAACTCCGGGGGGTAAGCTACCGTTAACTTCAATTTTGCGGACTTTGAGCTTAGATAGTGCTAGGGTTTGGGAAGCTAGAACGTCGCGGACTTGAGAGGTACCAATGCCAAAGGCGATCGCGCCAAAAGCTCCGTGAGTGGAGGTGTGGGAGTCTCCACAAGCAATAGTCATTCCTGGTTGGGTTAACCCTTGTTCAGGCGCAATTACATGAACGATACCTTGATTACCAGAACCAATACTATAAAACTTAATGCCGAATTCTTTACAGTTGTTTTCCAAAGCTTGCATCATCTTTTCTGCCAATTCATCGGCAAAAGGACGGCTTTGGTCTTCTGTCGGGACGATGTGATCTACAGTTGCTACTGTCCTTTCGGGTAATAATACTTTCAATCCCCTCTCCCGCAACATGGCGAAAGCTTGGGGACTGGTTACTTCGTGGATTAAATGCAAACCAATAAATAGCTGAGTTTGGCCAGAAGGCAGAATGCCAACTGTATGTAAGTCCCAAACTTTATCAAACAGTGTTCCTCTACTCATGCAAGAGCCTTAAGAATCTCTAGGTTTAAACCGCTAATAGATATTAAGCGTCTTACAATTTTAGCTTTTATCTTTACTGGTTGGAGTTAGTTGATTTAACTAGAAACGTTAAGAATGTTTAGATATTAGGTGTTAGGGAAAAACGCCTTACTCGTTACTTATTACTTGAGTGTCCTTTATAGTTCGCTGTGTACAAATGATTTAGAATTGCTATAGCGATCGCTAGCTATAACTATTTGGTATGATTCATGAAAAAAGTTAGGGTGAAGAGCCTGGGAAAATATAAAAAAATAGTTTAACTATACACTCAGGAAACTAAATTATGTTAACTACAACTTCAATAAAAGAGACAATCGAAAAACAGGATAAGTTTTTTGCAACTGGAAAAACTAAAAGCGTTAACTTTCGTATCGAACAATTATATAAGCTAGAATCGGCTATTAGAAACCATGAGCCAGCTATCTTAAAAGCATTAAAACAAGATCTTAACAAGCCAGAGTTTGAAGCATATATTGAAATGACTGTTATTAGCGATATCAAATATGCTCGCAAAAACATTAAATCTTGGATTAGACCTAAAAAAGTTAAAACTCTCATCGAACAATTTCCTGCATCTGCTCGCATTTGTCCTGAACCGTTGGGTAGGATTTTGATTATTAGCCCTTGGAATTATCCTTTCTCTTTAATGATTAATCCTTTGATAGGGGCGATTGCGGCAGGGAATTGTGCTGTACTAAAACCTTCAGAAATAGCTCCTGCGACATCTAAAGTTTTAGCCGAAATGATCGAAACAAATTTTGCTCCTGAATATATCAGTATATTTGAAGGTGGAGCAGAAATAAGTCAAGAACTATTAGCCGAAAATTTTGACCATATTTTTTTCACAGGAGGCACAAAAATAGGTCAAATTGTTATGGAAGCAGCTGCTAAAAATCTCACTCCAGTTACTCTAGAATTAGGTGGTAAAACTCCCTGTATTGTCGATTCTAATATTAACCTAAAAGAGAGTGCAAAAAGAATTGCTTGGGGTAAGTTCCTTAATTCAGGACAAAGTTGTGTTGCTCCTGATTATCTCTTGGTAGACATAACAATTAAAAACGATTTAATCAATGCAATTAACCAATGTATTAATAATTTTTATGGCGCAGATCCTTCATCTAGCCCTGATTATGCTCGAATAGTTAGCAAACGTCATTTTGAAAGATTAGTAGCTTTACTTGAAGATGGCAAGATTATTACCGGAGGTCAAATTAACGAAGCAGACCTTTATATTGCTCCAACTTTAATGGAGAATGTTGCTCTTGATGCTCCTTTAATGCGAGAAGAAATTTTTGGTCCAATTCTTCCCATAGTTGAATATACAAATCTAGAAGAAGCTATAGCTTTTGTGAAGGCAAGACCCAAACCTCTTGCTTTATATATTTTCAGTAAAGACAAAGTAAAACAAGAAAAAATCATTAATTCTACTTCCTCTGGTGGTGTTTGTATTAACGATACTATGATGCAATTTACTGTTACAGAATTACCTTTTGGAGGTGTTGGTAATAGTGGTATTGGTAACTATCATGGTAAAGCTAGTTTCGATATTTTTTCTCATTATAAAAGCATTTTGCAAAGATATTTTTGGTTCGATCTTAATTGGCGATACGCACCTTATAAAATTAAAATAGAAGCAATTAAAAAATTCATCCTTAATTGGCGATAAGCACTTTCATAAAAATAACATAAAAGATCCAGGTCAAATGTTGCTCAAATCTTGTGTCAAGAAATTAGGAATATATAAGAGAGTAAGGAACTTCTAAATTATGTGCTTCCATAAGGGTTTGGTTGCTCATTATCTCACTAGGAATTCCATCAGCAACAATATGTCCTTGGTTGAGCAGGAGAAGGCGATCGCAAACTTGCAAAATTAATTCTAAGTCGTGAGACGACAGCACAATTGTCTCTTGAGAGGAGCGCAAAAAGTTAATTAAACGCCGTCTAGCACGAAGATCTAAATTAGCACTGGGTTCGTCATACAAAACTATCTTAGGCTGCATTGACAGAATAGAGGCGATCGCCACCATACATTTTTCACCTCCAGATAGTTGATAGGGAACTCGATCGCCTAAGTGGGAAACGCCAGTTACAGCTAAAGCTTTCTCTACGCGCCTATCGATCTCTTCTGGTTCTAATCCCATATTTTCCGGACCAAAAGCCACGTCATCTCTTACCCTAGAACAAAATAGCTGATCGTCACGATTTTGAAATACTAAACCTATTTCAGGACAAAAATTTCCGGCTTCTATTGGTTGGTCAAAGAGGCGAATTTCTCCACTTGTTGGCGACAAAACGCCGCAAATCAACAAAAATAATGTTGTTTTTCCGGCACCATTAGGCCCAATTAAACCAACCTTTTCCTCAGGAAAAATTGTCAGATTTAAATTATGTAAAATTGACGATTGATTGGGATAAAAAAAAGATAAATTATTGACGGCGATCGCTTCCATAATTAGTCTGTATTTTAAATTTAATCCCCTTTCCTCCTTGCTTTTTTCTTCCACTACCTGCGGTTAAATTGATTGGGTATCAGAGAAAATTTCAGCGACAATAAAGCTTACTGCTATTAACAAGGTAGACCAAAAGGCGATCGCGCTGAGTCGATCTGGTTTGTCGATCTCTGTTTTCAATCGATTTTTGTAGCTGTGGGGAGAACTACCATAACCACGTAAAATCATTGCTTGATAAACTCGTTTTGAGCGATCGTAACTCCGTACTAATAAGCTACCAATTAACTTAGTGATTGTATTCAAAGTGAGGCAATTTAAACCTTTTAGCTGAAACCCTCGTAATTTCATTGCTCGTTCCATTGTGGTCAGCATTTCGCCTAATTCTTCCAAATAACGATAAGAAAGCAGCATCATATCTACAATTACATCTGGCAACCCCAGCGATCGCATGGCTTGAATACTGCTTAAAAAAGATGCCGTGCCAAATAAAACTAAACTCACTGTAAGAATACAAATAAATCTAGTAACAATCAGCAACACTGACAGACAGCCTTCTTGCCTTAGCGTAAGCCAACCAAAGCTAAAAATTACTGTATCTCCTGCTACAAAAGGCAGAAATAGCACCACTGCTGCAATAAAACAGCCAGGATAACGCAGTCTATTGAGGAGAAAAGCCAGAGGAAGTCGGGATAACTTGTAAAGGGTAATAGTTACAGCAATCATTGCTGGTAGCAAAACCAACTGCTGAACGAAGGCGAAGGCAAAAATTAAAGCTAGCAGCGCCACAAGTTTAGAACGTTGTTCCCAGCGATGTATAGGAGATACTAAATAAGCGTATTTGTCAAGGGCTAATCTCATTAATTCTCTAAAAGTTCGGGTTTGACCTTTTCGAGATAGAAAAGCAACATCACTGTAAAAATACCCTCAATCGTTGCTTGTATTGTATAAACCACTAGAGCAATAGATATTGCTATTTGTTCTGTTTGAACGTCTAGTTCGGAAGAAATATTAGTCACAAGTACAATTGCAAAAAGAGAAGCTGAGATTCCTAAAGCGCCAGCACCAGCAAAAAAGCCAAAAATTCCCGTCCAAATCTGTTGTTTACCTCCTAAGCTATTTTTTAGCTGAAACAGTTGATGGGCAAAAAGTGCTGGAATACCAATTATTACGGCATTAATTCCTAAAGTTGACAGTCCTCCATGCTGAAACATTACTGCCTGGAAAAATAGCCCGATTAGAATTGCTGGGAAAGCATAATAACCGAGAACAACTCCCATCATACCGTTCAGTACTAAATGAATGCTAGTAAACAGCACTGGGATATTGATATGGACGAGGGAAGCGACAAAGAAAGCGGCTGTCAGTAAGGATGCTTTGGGAATTTTGGCGCGAGGATTTTTTTCTTTGTTAATCTGACGCAGGGAATACCAAGTAACGCCGCCAGTAATAGCGTAACCAGTAAGAGCTACACTTGCAGGGAGAATACCTTCAGAAATATGCATTATTGTTCTACCTTCCTCCGGGAAAAGAACAGCGCTGTAGCGACAAATCCCCAAACCCCAACCGCCGCCATCACCAGTTTTTGCAGTGAGGTATATCCAGCACCACCTGATGAGTTCTGAGTATTCAAATCTGGGTTAGTCGAGGACGTTAAAGGAATACTGATAATACCGCCATGACCTGACTGACGTACTTTTACTTCCCAGTTTCCTGATTGGGAATAGTCAGGAATAAAGATGAAGTAACCTTTGTCATCTGTTTTTCCCTGGATCCAGGGGCTAGCGGTATCCCCTGGCGTATAAACTACTACTTGGGCATTTGCCATTGGCGTGCCATCGTCGTAAGTAGCTTTGATTTCAATTGCCTGAGTCTGTCGATACTGGATGTTGGTACCGTGAGCAAGCGCTTTCGCCGGCCAAATCAGGACTGGGAAAATCACTAAAGTCATTAAGAAACAATGCGACTTTTTCACGCTCGTCACCGTGCAACTCCTTTTAAATTGTCTAGTTTAGATTTCCGATTCCAGATTTTTCCCTAAATTTCTCAAGAATCTTTAGATATTGCTGACTTTATAGTTAACTTCGTCAACCTAAATTAGCGATCAGATTTGATTCGCGAACTGACTGGTGAAGACAGATGTTAGGTGTTAGGTATTAGTTTTTTCCCTAGCAGTTCTAAATATTCAACCACTGAGCCATTGCCCCTGGTAAAGGTAAAAGAATACTGACTAAGAGAGTTAAGGCAAGTAAGCCCAAAAAGTCTCGCCAGTTATTGAGTTCGGTGACATCATTGAGGGCTGGTTGACCAGTAGGCATAAATAACAAAAAAATCGCCCAGAGGATAAAATCTCGTTGCACCACCGCCAGAACCACTGTCAATAACAGAGTTATTTGACCAATAATTATGGCTGTGCGCTGTCCAAACATAGCATGAACTACCTGACCGCCATCGAGCTGACCGATTGGCATTAAATTCAAAGCTGTAATTAGTAAACCAATATAGCCAGCAACTGCTGCTGGATGAAGGTCGATCGCGACTCCAGGTACTAATTGGTTTCCTAGAGCCAATTTGCTCAGTCCAGATAGTAGTAGGGAAAATCTCGGATCTAGAGCTTTAAAATTAAACAAATGATTAGTTTCTGGCAGATCTACCACCTCAGACATCGACAGTCCCCAAATTAGTAGAGGTAGGGTGATGAGAAACCCAGCTATAGGACCAGCAATGTAAACATCGAATAAAGCTTTGCGGTGGGGAATGGGCGATCGCATCTGGACAAATGCCCCCAAAGTCCCAATAAAAAACGGTATGGGAATGAAGTAAGGTAAGGTAGCGCGAACTTTATAATAGGCTGCACTTAGATAATGACCTAGCTCGTGAACGCCAAAAATTGCGATTATTCCCAAGCTGTAGTACAGTCCCTCAACTAGCAATTCTGGCTTAGAGTCTACCTGCTGGAAAGTAATTTCGTTTAAGTCTAGACCAAACTTAGTAGTAGTGAACAGAGTCACTAACATTAGCAACAAAGCTATACCCGGACGCACAATTGGTTCGGTTGTCAGTTGATTTGACCTAGCCCAGACATTAGGCACTAGAGCAAAGAAAGGTTGACCTTGGAACGTTTCTTGGAAAACTACTAAATAGCGATCGCCAAATACTTTTTCAACGTTTTCCTTAATTGTCTTGTAAGCTACTTCTGGTAACGACCGCAGCTTTCCCAGACATAAAAGTGCCTGAGGGCGATAATCAATTCGTTGGAGATAATATATTCCCCAAGGAAAACAATTTCGCAACGCGGCTTCTTCGCTACTTGTAATCGGACGTACTTTTTTTTGGGGCTCTTGAATATTAGATGTCTCTGAATCTTCCTGCTTCTGGGAGTTAGAAATATTATTTTGGTTATTTTGTCTGTCCTCTGGTTCTGGGATAATTCGCTTCCACTGAATCAGCCACCAATACAATACCGGACAAACTATAAATGGACCAACTACTAAAGGTAAGGGAATAGATTTTTCCTGAGCAAACAGTGCCCAGCTTACCCAGATGGCAGGTGGAGTCATCATCACCAGCCACAATAGCCAGATTGGCGTTCGGGTAATTTTGCTGAGATTGCGCTTGAGTAAGACAAAAAGTAAGTAGCTAGTTATACTCAGTAGAATTAGGAGCAACCAGAGTTCCATCTTTATAAAGCCAAATTTTTATGTGGGAGCTTTAGCGATCTATGATGCTTCAAGAATATCTGCTCTGGAAATAATCGAGAAATTTGCAGATAAATAAATAATTTTCTTTTACGATATTTTTCACGAACGTAGTTTTTTTTCATGCAGTCTGATTCCTCAACACGCCACAATTTTAAATATCCTCAAAGCTCACAACTAACGCCTGTAGTTTCTTCTGGAACAGCCAAACTACCACGCAAGATTCTCGATGGTATTTTTGCTTTTCCTCCCAATAGAGAGACATTAGGTGCCACAGCCTATTTCATTTTAGAAAAATCTGGGAATATTTTGCTCGACTGTCCTCTCTGGGATGAGACAAATCAGCAATTTTTACGGGAGAAGGGAGGAGTACGCTGGCTTTTTCTGACTCATCGGGGCGGAATTGGCAAAAAAGTTAGGCAAATGCAAGCAGATTTCGGCTTTGAGGTTGTCATTCAAGAGCAAGAAGCTTATTTATTACCAGAAATTGAGGTGATCACTTTTGAGATAGAACTTCCCCTAACTCCAAATTGTGAGGTCTTTTGGACTCCCGGACACTCTCCTGGTTCTTCCTGTCTCTATTGGAGCGATCTCGGCGGTATTCTTTTCAGCGGACGGCATTTATTACCCAAATCGGTAGAAGAAATTGCCCCTCTGCGCACGGCGAAAACTTTTCACTGGCACAGACAATTGCGCAGTGTACAAACAATTCGCGATCGCTTCACTCCAGAAACTCTCCACTATATTTGTCCTGGTGCTAATACTGGCTTTTTGCGCGGTAAGGGATTTATCGACCGAGCTTACGATCACCTATCGCAAATAGATTTAGCTGTTAACCCTGACCTCTGACCTCACTTGCCTATTGTTAACTTTTGTGTATTTTTCTGGGAACAATTTATCTGAAAATTACCGTTTTTTTCATAAATGACAAAATTTTTGGTAAAATTTAACATCAAGTAATAAAAAAATAAGATAAAGCGAGGCAAATTTAATGGCAGGATTTTTTGGCTTATTCAATTCTAAAACTAAGTATGTAGACGAAGCAGAAACAAATGAAGGCTCCGCTGCACCTTCTGAAGATTTTTTCCTCAGTCCAGATGAAGCCAAAAGCC
>JBFRWL010000495.1:0-4456 GCA_051439565.1 Prochloraceae cyanobacterium | reverse complement strand
GGACTAGACTCTAGGTCTAATGGCCTTTCCTGTACTTCCATTTTTTTAGGTTAGTTTTAAATTGTTTTAAATACTATAGGATTCATTCTATTTAGATTGTGTTCTTCAGAACTATACTGAATAATTTAAGCTTTCTTTTGTCCAAAAAATGGATCGGTTTTGTCTAAGTGATATTACTGGCATTGTCCTGATCAAAAAAGTTGCTCTTGTTACAAAATCTAAAAAAATCCGTCAATTGAATCATTAAAAAAATATTAACAATAAGGCTTGGTAATTAATTTGCTAAAGGCTTCGCCTTACTTCGATCAGTTCGGCACATATGCTAACAGCAATTTCTCCAGGAGTTAAGGCACCGATTTCTAAACCTATGGGAGCATAAATACTTTGCAATTCTAGTTCGGATATTCCTTGCTCACTAAGCGATCGCAATACCATTTGAACTCGCTTCCTAGAACCTATCATCCCAAGATAACGACAGGCTATTTTCTGCTGAAAAATACTTGTTAAGGCTGCTACATCAAATGGATAACCCCTAGTCACCAATGCAATGAAAAGCTCTTGATATTGACTAACTTTCGGAAGTACTTGGTCAATAGGTACAGTGGAGATCAAACAAGCTTGAGGATACTTATCATAATTAGCAAACTGCGATCGCTCGTCTTGGATGGCAATTTGAAATCCTGCAAGATGTGCTATCTTAGCTAATGCTTCTCCCACATGGCCTGCTCCCACAATAAGTAACAGCGGTGGGGGATTCAAACTCTCAATAAATCCTGTTGGTGAAAGTTGTAATTTTGGTGCTGCTGAACGCGGAACAATTTTTGGGGACTCAACTGTTGAGAATGGAGTTAGTAATTGAATTCTTTGACCTTGTTGAAGAGCCATGACAATTTCTGCTGTCAAATTCAAGCTGTTATTGCCAAACCAGCATTCGAGCCACATAGTCATTTGACCGCCACAAATACCCTCTTTGAGCTGATTAACATCCCCAGTTAAATCAATTTGGGCAAGTTGCTTGGCTTTTCTTGTCAATAGCGATCGCCCTAGTTCAATGATCTTGGCTTCCCCTGCACCACCACCAATGGTATCAAAAGTCCAATCTGCCCCAATCAGCATTTTGGCTCCCACTTCTCGGGGTACAGACCCTCTGATATCGATAACTGTTGCTAGTACAACAGGTTCTGAATGTAATTTTTCAGCAAGTTTTTGATATAACTCAAGGATCATTTTCACTAATGGATAATTTCATCTACTGAAACTGTTTCTGCTGACTTTGCTAATGTAATAGCATTCAAAATAGCTTCAGGAGTTGCGGGAGAAGACAAGGGAATCCAGTCTTGATTCCCAAATGCGATCGCAGCTTCTCGAATCGCCTGACGTACAGAAAATGCCAGTAACAGAGGAGGTTCTCCAACTGCTTTACTGCCATAAATTGTTCCATCCTGAGAAGCCCTTTTGAGCAGATGCACCGTGAACTTTTCTGGGATTTCGCTAATCGTGGGGATTTTATAAGTACTGGGTGCGGTTACAAGAGGTCGTCCATCCTCTGCCCAAACTAATTCTTCCATTGTTAGCCAACCCATACCCTGGGTAAATGCTCCCTCGATTTGACCGCGATCTACCAGAGGATTTAGGGATTCGCCCACATCATGAACAATATCCACCTGGCGTAATTTAAAAGTTCCAGTAAAACCATCAACTTCAACTTCGCTCACCGCTGCACCATAGACAAAATAGTAGAATGGACGACCTTGCCCCTTCTCTTTATCGAAATAAATATTGGGTGTGCGATAGTAGCCAGTAGCAGAAAGACTAACTCGCTGCTGATAGGCTTGCTGAACAACAGCATCAAAACTGACCCGACATTCAGGATGTCCGGCACAAAAAATCCAATCTTCGGCAAACACTAATTCTTCTGGCGCATATAAATCGAGCATTCGAGCCGCCACTCGACTGAGTCGTTCTTTAATAGATTCACAAGCATCTTTCACCGCCTGTCCATTGAGATCTGAACCACTCGAAGCCGCAGTTGCCGAAGCATTTGGCACTTTATCGGTACTAGTTGGCATCATACGGAACCGATTAAAATTAACCCCTAATGATTGAGCTGCTACCTGTAACATTTTAGTATGTAACCCCTGTCCCATTTCGGTGCCACCATGATTCAGTTGAATACTGCCATCTAGGTAAATCAAAATTAGAGCCCCTGCTTGGTTAGGAGTCTGAGAAGTAAAAGAAATCCCAAATTTAACTGGACTAATGGCAATGCCCCGCTTTTTATCGTGATTAATGGCGTTAAACTGAGCTACTTCAGCAGAACGTGCCTCAAAATTCGCTGCTGCTTTTAGCTCATCCCAGACTCGCTGAATGCGATTATCCCGAACTTCTTGACCGTAATGAGTAGTATTAGTTGCCCCAGAACCCCTATAAAAGTTGCGCTCTCGAACAAGATGGGGCGGCAAATTGAGAGTTCGGGCAACTCGCTCGATAATCTCTTCCATCACAAAAACACCTTGAGGTGAGCCAAAACCCCGAAAGGCAGTATTGGAAACTTTGTTCGTTTTCACAATTCGCCCTCTGACAGCAAAATTAGGAACGTAATAGGCATTATCAATGCGTAAAATAGCTGCTTGAACCACCAGGGGAGAGAGATCGGTACTCCAACCACCATCAGCATAGAGATTAACATCAACAGCTGTAATCAATCCTTCTGGAGTATAACCAACCTGGTACTGACCCAAAAAATTATGTCGTTTGCCCGTCATTGTCATGTCTTGATTGCGATTGAGTCGCACTCGCACGGGATGCCCAGTTTTTTGTACAGCTAGCGCTGCGGCGGCTGCCATTGAATTAGCCTGGGTTTCTTTGCCCCCAAAGCCACCACCCATACGGAGACAGGTTACAACCACATGACTGCGAGGAATTCCCAGTACATGAGCGATCGCAGTTTGGGTTTCCGTGGGATGCTGGGTTCCTGCATAGACTTGATAGTAACCATCGGCAGCAGGAATCACCCAACTGGCATGGGTTTCAAGATAGAAATGATCCTGCCCTCCCAGGGTCACTTCCCCACTAAAACGATACTCCGACTCATCCAAAGCTTTTTGGGGATCGCCTTGCTGAATTGTCTGAGTGCCACCGTGAAAACTAGATTCTGCGATCGCCTGATGCAAATCAAGTAACGGTTCTAAAGGTTCATAATCGACCTGAACCCGCAAAGCTCCCAGTCGAGCAGCTTCTTCCGTTTCCCCAACTACCCAAGCCACTGCTTGTCCCCAATAGCTCACTGTATCTGTAGGCAAGAGGATCTCATCTTCCACGATCGCGCCAATATTATTCACACCAGGTATATCGGCAGCGGAAATTGTGGTGACCACTCCTTTAACTTCTTGGGCAGCAGATAAATCCAGATGTAAGATCCGAGCATGGGCATGTGGTGCCTGAACTGGCCAGAGGGAGAGCATACCACTCAAGAGCCGTTGATCGTCAGTATAAACCGCTTGACCAGTGACGTGAGAGATCGCGCTTTCATGTTTTCGTTTTTGTCCAACAACCTTTTTCATCACAAAAATTCTCTAAAAAACTTCTCGAACAAATTGGCAACGAGCATTTTACGATATTCAGCACTGGCTCGAAGATCTGATAGCGGCGAAAAAACATCATGTAATTGGGGCTTAACCGAATGTATTGTTTCTTTAGTCCAGGGTTGCCCAATTAGAGCCTCCTCAATTGCGAGCGCTCGAAGAGGAATTGCGGCGACACCGCCATAGGCCAACCGAGCCAACATAATCTTGTTTTGCTCATCCAGATCGATCGTGAAGCTAGCCGCCACAATACTAATATCATCAGTTCCCCGCTTACCAATCTTGTAGGACTGGCTCAACCTTCTGCTTGCGCCAGGAGTAATTTTTTGGGGAATTATGACCTTGACAATTACCTCATCTGCTTGCCGAATTGTCTGACGATAACCAGTAAAAAAGTCTGCGATCGCAACTGTGCGAGTTCCCGAAGAACTGGCTAAAGTTAATTTAGCGTCCAAAGCAAGTAAAACAGGAGGTAAATCCCCGATAGGAGATGCCGTACCCAGATTGCCGCCAAAGGTTGCTCGATTCCTGACCTGGCGCGCGGCAAACCAATGTAGCATTTCATCTAAAGCAGGAAAAACTCCCTGCAAGACTTCTTTGGCATGAGAGAGTGGTAGAGCCGCCCCAATAATCACCTCTTCAGAATTTTGTTCTAAAATTTGCAGTTCTTGAACAGCTTCGAGAGAAATTAGAATCGGGTAATTTTGGCGACGATGGGTAAGTTCTAAGCCCAGATCGGTTCCTCCAGCAACTAGAGTAGCTTCGGGATGTTCTTTAATTAATTACAGAACAATATTTAATTGGTTGGGGCGATAAAATCTTTGTCCGTTTCCTTGATATTATTGGTTGGTTAATGGGTCATGATTGGGCTG
>JBFRWL010000494.1:0-6046 GCA_051439565.1 Prochloraceae cyanobacterium | reverse complement strand
TTTTGAGCTTAACCGAGCAGTATTATTGAGCTTGTTTCCAACATTCACTAGCGATCGCCCAGTCTTCTTCAGTGTTGATTACTAATACTCTGACGGCTGAGTCTGGTGTAGCAATGTCATCATCTTTTGGAGAAGAATCATTTTTCTGGCGATCGAGTTTCAACCCAAGAAACTCAAATCCCGCACAGGCTTTTTCTCTGACTAAGGCAGAATTTTCCCCAATACCTGCAGTAAATACTAAAGCATCCAAGCCACCGAGACTAGCAACCATCGATCCAATTGAGGATCTCAGGCGATGAATGTAAAGATCGAATGCCAGTTTAGCCCGCTGGTTACCTGTAGCGATCGCCTCTGTGATGGTTCGCATATCGCCAGATAGCCCGGAAATCCCCTTTAATCCCGAAGCTTTATTGAGCATTTTATCCAGGCGATCGGCATCTAGATCGTACTCTCGCATCAAGTAGATGACAATAGCTGGGTCGATCGAACCGCTACGAGTACCCATCATTAATCCTTCTAGAGGCGTAAATCCCATGGTAGTGTTAATACTTTTACCGCCCTCGATCGCCGCCAAAGAACAGCCATTACCCAAATGACAGGTAATTATCTTCAGAGAGTCTAAAGGTTTATTTAAGATTTGCGCGGTGCGTCCGGCGCAATATTGATGGCTGATACCGTGAAAGCCATAGCGACGGATACCCTTCTCAAACCACTCATAGGGAATAGGATAAACTGCAGCTTCTAGGGGCATTTGGCTGTGAAAAGCGGTATCAAAGACAGCTACTTGGGGTATATCTCCTAATAAGCGCTCGATCGCTTCAATTCCTTCTAAATGGGCGGGGTTGTGGGCCGGTGCTAGGGGAACGAGACGGGCGATCGCTTCCTTGACTGCTGGAGTAATTAGAGTTGCTTGAGAATATTCCGTACCGCCATGCACTACCCGATGACCGACTATATTGATTTCTGATAACTGATTTAATACTTTAGTTTCTCCCTTGACCAGAGTATCTAGCATCTGGGAGATACCTTCTAGACGGTTGTCTGATTCAAGTTGCGTTTCGAGGGTTTTACCCTGAGCTTTAACTTTGACAATACCCGAACCACTTTTTACGGTCCAGTCTATGTTTCCCTTCCAAAGAGGTTGGGGCGGTCGATCGGGTAAAGTATCTCCGGTTAGTTCGTACAAGCAACTTTTTTGACTGCTCGAACCCGCATTGAGTACTAAAATTTTCATCTGCATTGACACTCTCACCGTTAAATTATTTGCTCGTCTAAACGACTCGCTCTAATTTTAACGGGAGATTCTTGGTTCAATGAGTCTCCGTTAGACAACAGGATTGCTCCAACCGCCCAAGAGGGAGTCTCACGCCTGCGCGTAAGTTCCCGTATGCCCTACAGGATATGATGTAAAGTAATGTAACTAATGTGACGGGGTGGGTGATATATCTTTCGCAATATTGGAGTTCCCCTACACTTTTGTCAGTTAAGCAGAAAAAGCCCAGTATAATACTGGGCGTGAAAGGAAATGACAGATCTAGTTAATTAGCCGAGATTTACCTTCACTACTTTTGTTTTTTCTGCTTCAGCTTTGGGCAGATTTAGAGTGAGAATACCGTCTTTATATTGAGCTTTGACATTGGTATTTTCTACTTGAGCGGGTAAAGGAATTATCCGGTGGAATTTACCATAACGAAATTCGCTCTTGGTTACGCCTTTTTCTTCTGTTTTGGTTTCTTCTTTGCGTTCGCCGCTAATAGAAACAGAATCTTTAGTGACTTCTACATCTAGGTCAGAAGCTTCCATGCCTGGGATTTCCAGTTTCAGGTGGATAGCGTCTTCGGTTTCGGATAGTTCGGCAGCGGGAACTAGGTTAAATCTGTAGTCTTTGTCCCAAGTAGGGAGAGCAATGTCATCAAACAAGCGGTTCATTTGACGTTGTAGTCTATCGATTTCTCGGAAGGGTGAATAGCGTATAATCGCCATAGTTTTTACTCCTAAAATTTCTTTTTTTTGCTTCCTTTTGATTACATAATAGGCAAAAATAAAGGTGGATTGATTCGGTTTTATTGACTATTGATAGGGTAATAACCGACTGAAGTAAAGGACTTAATTATTGAGTGTAGAAAACCGAATTTTTGGGTGAGTTAAACCGAAGAATAGAGGGGAAGAGGTCAGAGATCAGAGGTAATAACTACTTATACTAAAAACTTGTGGCTCTACTGATATGTTCTTTAACAGCTTGGGCGCAATCTAAGTGCAATACTTCATCGGCGATCGCCTCTGCTTCTACCAGACTCAATTGTGAAATAGTTGCCATTGCAGTAGAAATCGCTGGCGGATTTAAACTTAACTCGTCCACTCCCAACCCTAGCAAAATCGGTATAGCTGTTGGGTTAGATGCCAATTGACCGCAAACGCTAACGTTTATTCCTCGAACTCTAGCAGCAATTACTGTTTGTTGAATCATTCTCAGTACAGCTGGTTCCAAGGCATCAGCGAGATTACTTACCTTTGGATTAGTGCGATCGGCAGCCATGACATACTGACTCAGGTCGTTAGTACCAATGCTGAAAAAATCCACCTCTGCCGCTAATTGATGAGCCATGATTACTGCTGCGGGGACTTCTATCATAATGCCGACTGGTATCTCTTCGGCAAAAGCTATCCCTGCTTGTCGCAATTCCTTTTGCACCTCTGACAGAATTTCTTTAGCGGCGCGTACTTCTTGCACCGAAGCAACCATAGGAAACATAATTTTAAGATTATGTCCTGGACTTGCTCGTAAAATAGCGCGTAACTGAGTTGTCAGCATCTCGCGACAGTCTAAACTCTGACGAATACCTCGCCATCCCAAGAAAGGATTGGTTTCTGCTTCTAAATTCAAATAGGGAATTGGCTTGTCGCCACCGATATCTAGGGTACGAATGGTTAAAGGAAGACCATTGACTACTGAGGCGATCGCCTGGTAAATTTCTAATTGTTCCTCTTCTGAAGGAGGCGCGAGGCGATCGAGATAGAGAAATTCGGTCCGCAGTAACCCTACTCCAGAAGCACCGCAGTCTAAGGCATACTCGGCATCTCTCACCCCGATGATGTTTGCCATCAAAGGTATTTGATATCCATCCCTAGTAATGGCTTCTACAGCCCATTCTTCTACCTCATCTAATTTACTTTGTTTTGCCTGCAATTCTCTCAACTGCTCCTCACTGGGGTCTATCCACACCTGACCTGTTTCGCCATCGAGTGCTAGCTGGGTATTAGCTGTTAATTGCAATAAATCCGAACCTAGACCTACGACCATAGGAATCCCCAGCATATTAGCGATGAGGGCGCTATGAGCGGTAGGATTGCCAGCAGCGGTACAAATGCCTAATACTTGCTCGGATTTTAACTGGATAACTTCAGAAGGTGTTAAGTCGTAGGCGACCAAAATGCCCGATCGAGGTAAATCAACAGATGCGCTAGTAACACCTGTCAGCAGTCGCAACACTCGCATTCCCAAATCTTTGACATCAATAGCACGAGTTTGTAAGTAAGAATCTTCCAGAGATTGATAAGTAGCGATCGTTTGCTCAATTACTTCCTTCCAAGCAGCCGCAGCTGAGTAGTGGCGATCGAAAATTAGTTGTTGAGCGCGATCGAGCCACACAGGATCTGCTAAAAAAAGTAAGTAAGTCTCAAAAATACCAGTATTATCTCTAGAGCCAAGTTTTTTAATTTCCTCTTTGGCTGCTTGAATAGCTGATTCTAGCTTTTGCCACTCGGTTTGAGGATTTTCGGCTTGAGAGTCTCGAACTTCTGGAATAGTAGTTTGATAGGCAATTAGCGAACCAATAGCAACCCCTGGAGAAGCAGGAAGACCTCTAATTGTTCCTTTCCCCTCTATTCTCTGAGATAGTATTTTTTCGTCTAATTTAGTATCAGTAGCGGCGACCGCAAATTTCTCCCCAAAGTTATCTTTTACTAGTTGTTTTAAGGCTACTATAGCTGCTTGGGCATCTTCTCCTACTGCTGTAATAGCTATTTGATGTCCTTGCAGGATTCCTAAAGTAATTACTTGATTAATGCTTTTAGCATTGACTGGATTGCTATTTTGAGTCAAATTTTGTAGGGTAATCGGAGATTGAAACTGGGCGGCTGTGGCAACAAATTTGGCGGCTGGACGAGCGTGAATTCCCAACGTATTTTGGACAGTTAGCTGGATTTGTGTTGTTTTCTGGGAGTCTGAGGAGATAATTGCTTGTGTCTTAATTTCTTCGCCAATATCCTCCACAACCTCTGATAATTGAGAGGCTTTTGCTGCTATAGCTGTTCTTGCTTCAGCGATAACTTCTTCGATGCTAACACCTGCTGCTGCTTGTACTACTGCGGCGATCGCTCCTTCTACCAAAGGTGCTGAGCATAGTTTAACCTTTTCTCTCTTCTCTGTTGGTAGCAACTCTAGCGCCATCTCTGCACTGAGAACTGCACTACCTAGATCCATTAATACCACTACGCCATCTTCGCTGTAGACTGACTCAATGGCTGCTTGTACTTGTATTGCGTCAGTACCAAAGGGATTTTCTGGGTCGTCAATTCCGGCTGCGGTAGCGATCTGGACTGGTACTTGAGTCATTTGTGTTGCTAATTCCTCGATCCCAGCCGCTAACTTAGCACTATGAGAGACAATAACAATTCCCACCATATCTTTTCAACCTGCTTTTGTTGCAGAGGTACTCCTTGGCATCAACAATAGCAGAAGCAAAGGCGAATTTTATTACTCGCGAAATTAACTACTCCCCGCGTCAGATAGACGGGGGGAGTTAGGCGCGTCAGAATGTTCAGACTTTTCTTTTTAGTCATCCTCAAATTATTCAACAGGACATCAGTTCTGGTTTTTGATTACTGAATCGGTGTTCTAGAGCCTTGTTGAGGTCTCCAATCAGTAAATAGGGACAAAACCAGCTTTCTCAATCAGCTTTTGTCCTTCCTTGCTCAGAAGTAATTTAGCATAAGCAATCCCTGCTTGCTCGTCTATCCGAGCGTTTTGTTTCATAATTACGTAGAGTTTGCGAGTCAGGGGATAACTAGCATCCAGGAAGACTTTGTGATTAACCAAATTGTGCTGAGTTTCACATGAGTTGGACTTCAATAGAGGCTTTTGGTAAGGCGGAATCAGCTTTTCAACACTAAGACCAATAGCAAGTGGTTTGACGCTACAGTGGGAAAGAATCTCTGGGGCTGAGGCATAAAAAATGCCTCCTCTGTTGTTAGCTAATTTTTTCAAAGTGCGGTTGATATTGGTAACTAATTTCACGTGAGAAGCAAATTTTTCCTGGCTCAAGACGTGACTGACAAAAAACTCAGCGGTCCCGCTCACTTGAGGAGATCTAGAATAGGGGACAATTTTTAAGTTGGGACCACCTACTTGTTTCCAGTTAGTAATTTTGCCGGTGTAAATGTCTCTCAGTTGAGCCAGCGTCAAACCAGTCAGATTCAACTCGGGGTTGACAGCAAAGGCAATACCATCAATGGCGACAGGAATCTGCTTGATTTTGAAGCCATATTCCTGGGCTTTTTGATACTCAACAGGTTGAAGAGGACGTGAGCTATGAGCCACATGTAAGTGGTCGTATAGTAACATTTGGACTGCTATAGCTGAGCTGGGGGCAATAGTTGGATGTTGTAGCTCAAGGAGATTAAATTCTGGCCAGACAGATTCGATGCCTGGGTGTACTTGGCTTCGGAGCGTTGACCAAGCAGTACTGCCACCATATCTGAAGGTGCCAGAAGGTACCTCATCTACTTGACTAAAGCTAGAATATCTCCGCTCGTTCCGGGCCATGGGGGAGTTTTGAGGAGTTACCTGTGAAGGTTTATTGATAGGAGAGTTGGGCGAAATTTGCTCTGGTGGTGAGGAAGGAGCAGAAGTTGCGAGCGGGCGGATATCTTCTCGCCAGCATAGAGCCCCAATCGCTGAAGTCACACCCAGGAAACTCAAGAATACTAGCACCAGTTTGTGAGTCTTTTTTTTCTTCTCCCGCTCGGAGTATAGAAGACTTCTTGG
>JBFRWL010000493.1:0-2940 GCA_051439565.1 Prochloraceae cyanobacterium | reverse complement strand
GTTCAGCACTGGTCCATATATCAACTAAACAATTAATTGTTTGCTCTAGATCTTTTTTTTGTAAAAGTTCATATGTAATTTGATTTTCTTCTGACATAAGTATATTGACTCCTAGTAATCACAGCTAAGTTATTGATAATTTTACTCTAAGATTATTGGCTCCTAGTGCTATTGTCAACTTAACAGAGAATCATTAAGTACTGCCTACGGGTTAGAGAGAGTGTTTGAAAAATCGTAGAATGAGTCAAGAAACTCAAAATTAGATAAAATAGTCTTCTATAATAGAAGGTATTTTATAACTTTGTTCCAATCCAAAAACATAAGTTAAGATACCCCCTTTTCTCTCAACTCAACCCCATTTGGCTGAGTCGGGTTTCTAAAAACTGTTTCCCCTGTTTTTCTCCATCTTCAATCAATTGCTTAATTTTTTCTGGAGAGCGATCGAGTTTACTTTCATAGTTGAGACTTTGGGCCAAATCCTCAGACATTTCAATCATGGGAATGTGGTAGAACTGATCGGTATCCTCGGCAAAAGATTTAGGAATTTTGATCGGTTCTTTGATGTCGAACTGTGACACGAACTCTTCCTTAAAAGCTCCTCTTAAAAACAGACGATTGAGAAATTCGATTTGGTCGAGACTTTGAAATAAAGAAACATTCCCATATAGTTCATTCTGGCGATCGGCAATATCATAGTATGCCGTCGGAATCTTATCAGTCTTGGTCGGATTAATCTTAATTACCCAAATTTCATTGGGGATATTCTCTACTCCCACAAAGTCACCCCTGTACAAAGTACGGATGGGCGGATTGTCAGAGAATAGTCCATCCCAATAAGCCATTTTGCCAATAGATACGGCTGGAAAAAACTGAGGAACGCAGGCAGAAGCGAGGAGGTGTTCGACTTTAATTGATTCGTAATGGGAGTTAAATTTATGCAATTTTCCGGTCAGGACATTACAAGCGCCTAAAATCAGAATGGGAGGCTCCGGTTGGGCTCCCCAAGCCTCTAATTCCGAGAAATCAACGTGGGTTTCCAGTAATTCCTTTAAATCCGTAAATCGACTCCGCAACCCTGCCGTAGCCGAGGAAAACAGAGTTTTAGATAAGGGGGAGTCAGGACTGAGATTATACTGGGGTATCACTCCTTTACTTACTAATTCCAACGACTTAATCACAAAATCATTGAAAAACCTTTCTTGAGCGGTTTGGGCCGTATTGTCCTGCCAAAAATCTAGCAGCCGCTTCCACGCAGGCTCTTCGCCTTTTTTCAGAGCATACCAAATTAGAAGGGCACAGATGGCTCCCCCTGAAGTGCCACTCAAACTGACGAGCTTGAAGTTATCTTGAATCTCGTTCTCAAAAAGAGCTTTCAGTACGCCAGCGGTGAAGGCAGTTTGGCTGCCCCCTCCCTGACAGGCGATCGCCACTTTAGGTTTCATGACAATATTTATTCCTCTTTTATGTCTCCCATTCTCAGAAGTCTAAACTAGGATGCTGGGCTTTAAACCGAGCGAGCGCCGACTCTAAACCTTCGGCTGTTAAAACGGTAACAGATGCTAGTAAAGCGAATAACTTAGCCAACTTTTTCATCGTCTTTTTTCCTCTTACAGGTCCGAAAAAATCAAGCTAATTGTGGCGTTACGCCGAGAAAAATTGGGTGGCGCTGATTGATTGAGAATTGCTGCTTGTTAACTACGACTCTGGACTGAAATGCTCCCTTAGTTTAGCTTCCTCTTCAATCGTCACTAATTTTACTATGAACTTACCAACGTGTACTATTAACGACGGGAAAAGGCTCCAATAGCCTGATGTTTCTTTTGGGTTGGTTCGCTAATTACAGTACAAGATCTTGACCACAATTATGGAGCTGTACAAATATGTCCCCGTCCCCTTTTTTACTTGACGCAATCCCCGACTGGGCAGTATTCGCAGGCCTTCTTTTCATTTTCTTGGGCTCGGTGTGGGTGGGCTTCAGATTCGGGCAATGGCGAAGACGGCGCGCAGACAAATCAGCAGAGAACCAGGCAGCAGTGAGCGGTGCTGCTTTAGCAGCCATTTTAACGCTGAGCGGATTCCTGCTCGTCTTCACTTTCTCGTTGGCCGGGAAACACTTCGATACCCGCAGTTGGTGATCGACGATGCGAACGTCATTGGTATCACCTTTGCTGGCACTGAGCTCTTACAAGAGCCACATCGCTCAAACATTCAAGGTTTATTGATTGACTACGTCGATTTTCGGCCTACCATCAATTATTACGAACGTACAACGACAAAATTTGATGAATTCATACATCGCTCTCAACGACTGCAAGAGCAAATGTTGGTTGAGGGGAGCGCGGCTGCGAACCTGGAGCCCACACCTGTCGTTGCGACATTTGTCAATTCACTAAATACCTTCCGGAGAAGAAAAAACACTTGCCTTCGACGTGACTCAAGAACAACGAGAGGAAGAATTGATGCCTATGTTACAAGAATTGACCACGAATTTGCCGGGGGAAAAAATGGGGGCAAAAACAGACTAAAAAGCTTATATAGCAAACATTACAACCGCGTCCACTAGATTGAGTCTTTACTAATATATATTGGAAGAGCCGTGGACGGGACTCTTATATTACAAGAGAGCTACAAAATATCCCCTCTTCACTGCACTGGTGGGGGAACCCTAATACTCCCATCGGCGATTGCTTGAGCAAGGTTCTCCAATACCTTTGAGTACTTGTAAAATCCAGTATTTTGCAGACAGAGCTGATTGAGCTCCTCTTCCGTCGTGGTATCCATGACCTGTTTGAACGAGTTCATGTGGTCGTACATCGATGCCAAAATCTCCACATCGTTGGCTCCATTGGCTAGCAATTGCTTGACTCGTCGGTCAATATTACCTGCTGTACGAAGTTGCTTTTCAGAAAGAGCCATAGGGTCAAGCCTCCTGTAATCATC
>JBFRWL010000492.1:0-6551 GCA_051439565.1 Prochloraceae cyanobacterium | reverse complement strand
AACAATATCTTTGTTTGCGCCATTCACAAAGACAATTTTCCCTCGATTATATTTCCCATCTTCATAACTTCCGCCAATAATCAAGGTGTGCTGATTAACTACAGATTGGATGCTTTGCTGAGTAGTAAATGCAGCAATATTAGCCTGACAATTTTCATCCCCCAAAGTATGACTACATTTTTTCGAGGTTGTTTTGCCGATTTCGGTTTCGAGTAGGTTGTCTATTTTTCTTACTTCGATAGTGAAACCGCGATCGCTTTGGGTCGTTTTCCCTAGAAACCCCTGGTACACTTCCAGATATTTTGGTGGCTGATCTGCCAAACTTGAGGGGAGATTCGTTACATCTACCTGAAAACAAGTTATTTTTGCATATTGATAAAGACCAACTAGTAGATCTTCATCTGAGATCTGGTCGCTGCTAAGAATACCGTTCAAAGACTGGGAATCGTTCTGCTTAAATCCTTCCTCTGAACTATCAGCCGACGGCGCAAAGCCTGTTGCTGGTTCATAGGTTACGCCATCAATAGTAAAGTTGAGGTCAAAGCTTGTGAATCCGAGCTTTACGCCGTCAATTCTTTCTACTAGCCAACACCAGGTTATTGTTGCCGTGGGTTGGGCGATCATGTTTTGAAAGGTTGGATCTAATGTTTTCATAGAGAATAATATTCCGCAAAGTTCTTGCTATCATACTTATTTGGTATGGTATTCAGAAAGTTTTTCGATATCAATTTCGAATATACCGACAATTTCTTGATATTATTACATGAAGCACTTGAGCTAGATGAGTCGACAATTTTTCGTACGGAGATGGTGTATTTTCGTAAATTTAGGCATTTAGTAGAAGCAATAGCTTGTACTATCGACTACATCAGGTTTTATAACAGTAAGCGTCTGCACTTAGGTTTATGGTATGAGACGCCAGACGAAGTAGCAGCGCTGGCTGAATAAAAGGTGTTAACTGTTTTGGGGTAATATCAAAGGTACTACCAATGACGAGTATAGAGTCAAAAGATCTTACGATAGAAGAGGCACAACGGCAGTTTACGTGTTTGCCAACAGATTTCATCTACATGAACAATGGTACGGAGGGCTCCATGCCCGCTGGTGTCATCGCCAAGTACAGGGAGACGTTGAAAGATTGGGCGAGCGATCCGACAACCGCTTATGAGACCGATCCAATGCTTGGCAAGCAGCAAAAGCAAAACCGTAAGGCCATGGCGGAGTTTCTCGGTGTCAGGCGTAACAACGTCTGTTTGACCGACAACACGACCATGGGCATTAACATGGTGCTTTTGGGCTTGCAAATCGAGGCGGGTGATAAGGTCGTGATCACCGATCACGAGCATTCCTGTGTTGTGTCTCCTCTGTGGGTCCTGAAGGAGCGATTCGGTGTAACCGTCGAGGTCGTTGATTTCCCGAAGCCGCAAGTCCTTCGGGATATGGATGCGAGCGATTTGTTAGACCATCTGTTCTCCGACGTAGCGGTATTGAGGGATGCCAAGGCCTTGTGCGTCTCGCACGTCTATCCCACTACTGGCGTACGCTTGCCTTTGGACGAGGTCCGGCGCAGAGCCGATGATCTCAACATCACCTATCTGATTGTCGACGGGGCTCAGGGTGTCGGGATGGTCAATCTCACCAAGCCTGAGAATCAGGTGACAAACTGTGATTTCTATGCCGGACCGACGCATAAATGGATGAATGGGCCGCCGGGCTCGGGATGGTTGTACATCAAGAAAAGTCGTATTCGTCCCCCGGAATTCTGGCCAACGCTGAGTCAAAAGATGGGCGCGTATATGAGTGATGACGACACGGAATCACATCTGCCCATGGCAGAGGCACTTCAGGTACGCGGTTGTAGCTCGATCCCTGCATACGTCGCCGTGATCGAGCTACTGAAATTCTTCGATCAGCTCGGAGGTCAAGAGCCCGTAGAGCAGTACATTCTTAGGCTTTCGGCTCAAGTTAGGAGGTTCATCGAATCGAAGTCACCCACATGCCTGATATCGCCAGGCGCTGACGCGCTGCGCTCAGGGCTGACGTGCTTCTATGCGTTCGACTGGAATAATCCCGACGTGCTCTATAAGAATGAGAAAACGGCACAGAAAGTCGTTGATGACTTGTTGGTCGAAGGCGTGCAGGTTCGACACATATCGTTTCCAACTGTTGATATGAGCGAAGAGAGAAACCTACGCGGACATGACCCAGAGGCATTGATGGACTTCTCGGGCTTCCCGATGGATCAAACTTCTGCCATCAGGGTGTCAACGGCTCTATTCAACACGGAAAAGGACGTCGCGTTTTTTTGTAACGCGCTCGAAAAAGTGCTGAGTCGCATCGGTTCGGCTTAGCGAAAGCCGTTGTGCCGAGCGAAGTCCGAGGGTAACGACCTAGAGATTGGCACTGCTGTTGCGAAGCGCCATTTAAAACATAACAAGTAGCTCACCGAAAAAATACTTGCTGCGTTCGCATTTTTCCGGTGAGCTAAGCGTTAAAAAAATCTAGACACGATTCTTACCTTCTAACATTCATCCTTCTAATTTGTTCTAACTGTTCCTGTTGTATCTGATACTCAGAAGCCTTAAAGCTATCCACATCAGGAGTTACAAAAGTTGAACTCAAATTATAAACTTGGGTGGTGCTTGGTTGAGAAACCCTTTCACGACCTTCTATAGCAACCACATTAATAGTCGGCATCTTGTAATCGAGTCCAGCCAATAAATTAGCCTCAATTGTCCCTCCATCTAGGAAATTACCAGCAAATATTTTCTCCAACGGGTTAACGCCAAACTCCTGCTTCAGAGCTTGATACCTTCCAGCTTCCCCAGTCTTAATCGATAAAATCTCCTCTCCTGGCGTAAACACCGCCAACCTCCCACCGCTACCCTCACGACGGAACGCATTACGAATTGGTGCGGAAATTTGCTGTAGCTTGTCACTAATCGGAGTCGGCACAACCCTTTTAACAGTTCCACCTTCTTCGTAATTCTCCACTGTCCCACCATCTCTAAAGCCAACAGCCGATTTAAAGATTAGACCAAAGATTTGACTAGCCGCCCGTTTAGCAAACATCTGAGCTATTGATTGAGCAATATTGCCAATCATCTTTAATGCTAAATCTCCCACATTCTGAATATCAGAAACCAAGCTACTAAAAAATCCCTGAAACTCACTGAGCGCTAGATCTTCAATCGTACCGCCCAGATCCTTAAACTGCTCATCAATAGAAGCTAAATTTATTTGACTCAGTTCCAAAGCAGCTTGTTTAAGTCTTTCTAGCCTTTCTGGTTCGACCGCATATTCTTGCTCTAGACCAGAAATTTCTTGGTCATAGCGTAAATTTTCTTGGGCGATCGCGTTTTCCCGTTGAATGGCATTAGCTTCTAACTCAAAACCTCTATTTCTCGCAGCTTCAGCTTTTCGATCTTCCATACCAGAGTTAAGGTTGAGAAGCTCCTGCTCGTAGCTCAGATCGCGGTTATAGGCTTCACGGTTAATCTTCTCAACTGCGATCGCGCTATTTTTCTCTTCCAGCTTAATTAGCTCTTGTGCATGGTCAGTATCCCCGTGCTGTTGCTTAATTTCAGCGATTCGTTTTTCCAGCCTGATCCGTTCTGCCGCAAGATCGTTCTGTCTTCGTTGCTCATTAGTTCCTCTTTCAATTGCTATATTGGAGCGAAGCTGTTGAAGTTCCTCACGTCTTCCTAAATCTTCTAATTGCTTCTTCAGCTTTCCTTGTTTTTCAATGAAAGCTACTCGTTTCGCTTTTTTATCCGCGATCGCCTTGTGAATCTTAGTCGTCTCATTAAGTCTTTTCTGTACCTTAGGTAAAGCGGTTTGTGCTTCCGATAAGATCTGCTCAAATACTGGCATAACTGCCAATGCCTCTTCTGAACCAGACTTGCGGATCTTCGCGATCGCATTTGGAAAAATCTCAATCACTCCCTGTATCGTGGCCAATTCATCAGCTAGTCCCTGAATTTCCTGTAACCCTTCAAATTTAAGACCTCTAAATTCCGCAGCTACTTGCCTCAGTTCTCTTTGAGTTTCAATATCAGCATTGGGAATCACAGACTGATCTTGAATATCAGCTATCTTATCCAGCAAATCAGCAAACTGATTAGTTTTCTGTAACTCCTCAATCTGAAATTGTCGTCGAATCTTATCCTTCTGGTCAGATACGGCAGCTTCCAAGTCCCTTAAACCATAGCTATTAAAGATTTCTTGCAGATCTAAATGTTCGAGCTTTTCGCTATTGAATACTTGATTACCCGATCTTATTTGGTCAGTGTCAACGTTACCAGGTTTACTAATTTCAAACTTAACTGTTCCTTGGGTCGCATCAGAAAGCAATGTTTTCGGATTAACCCATTGACCATTAACTTTTGCTCGATAATCTAAATGATCTCCTGTTGATACTCCTTGGTTTCGAGCATCAGCACTAGTGTGAGCAACTTCCCCTATTTTCTGACCGGGGAAAACGCGATCGCCAACAGCCACATTTAACTTTTGCCCCAGATGAATAAACCATTCCACAACCTTTTGACCAGCATCATTAATAGACTCAATTCCCACCTGCATCTGATCTGCTAGCGGTTTGATATGCTTCACAACTCCACTTCTGACTGCCAGTACATCAGTACCACCTGTCGCGGCAAAGTCTAACCCTTCATGAAAATCTTGGCGACCAAAAATATTACGCCAACCAAAACCACTGGTAATCGTAGCAGTGTCCAGGCTCAATCCTGGCAAGGGAAAATTATTGGTTGTTACATTATTGTTTTTAGAAGTAATATTATTACCACTGTTATTGCTAACAAGATTGTTTCGGAACTCAAGTAACGCATCCGACGCGCCCCGTATCTGCCGGATAAAATCTTCCATTTCTCTAGCATTAGAATAAGCCTCTGATTCAAACTGAATTTTAGAACTTCTCAATCCTAACCTCTGCTCAAAAATTTGCTGGGCTTGCTCAAGCAGTGATTGAACCCCGTCGATAATGCCATTGATAAAAGATTCCGAGCCTGGCGCGATCGCTCTTCTTAGTTGAGACTTGAGATCTTGATAGAAGATTTGCTTAATTAACCGTTCTGTCTCTAGTTGAGCCTCTTTAATCCGCTGTCCCAAGTTGAAGAAATAATCGGAAACAGTGCGATTAAAATCAATTAAGCTATTGCGCGATTGTTGTAAATTCTGTGCTTGCTGTTCTTGATATTGAAGCAATTGAGATTGGAAATTACTTAAAGTTTGCAGTCCTTGTAATGCCTGATCTTCTAGTCCATCACGATTTTGCCCTAGCATTCGATTAATAGTTTCATTAAGCAAAAATAAGTTATCCTGCGATGCTGATTCTTCTACTCTTCTAAGTCCTTGAGCTAGCTCAGGAGATTGCAGATTATTGTTAATTTCGACAATTCTTTTAACAAGCTCATCAATACGAATTTCGATATCCTGACTCTCTAGTTGCTCAATCTCTAACTGTATGACCTGCTCTCCTTTTCCTTCTTCCAGTCCTTGATTTATTGTTTGGGTTCGTTGCTGTTGGATAATGCGATCGCGATTTTCCATAAATCCTGCCACTCTCTCATTGGCATTTCTTAACCGCCTTTCAAACTTCGACAACTGCTTACCCGAAAGCACCGCCGCCTTTCTCAAAGCCTCAAAATCCAGCCTTAACTCCTTTGCTTCCTCCGTATTCGCAATCTCCAGCAAACCAATATCTATGCGTCCTCGACCCCGATCACCATGCAAAATTTCCCCGCGAATTCTTTTCAACTGTCCCAAGCTGCTCGACTGTTGCTTATTGCCCAACTTTTCGTAAATGTCTTCTGCTAAGGCGATCGCGCCAAGCAACTCCTCTGCCAGTTTTAGTGCTGCTTTCAAATCTCCCGCCTTCATCACCTGGCGATATTGTCTTACTTTCCGCAGAATATCCTTGTAAACCCAATCCAAATCTTGGTAACGCGATTCATCCAAATAGTTGCGATATTGCGCTTTCGCTTTCTCTAGCTGATCCAGTTCTCGCTCCTGAACCTTTTCTCGATTGGCAACCTCCACCGCTGCGATCTTATTGCTATTGCTAATCCTCTGTTTCGTGAGCTTCTGATCCAACTTCAGGCTGTTTCGTATCCCTAAATTAATTCTTTTTAAACTCTCGCTCGCTTCGGCGAACCCTCTTATTTCATACCTAATTCCCAAAGTGCGAGTTGCCATGCATCATTCTCCGTAAAGGTTGTGCTATTTGTAACCTAACTTGTGGTTATTGTTCCCGCCACAAAGCTATTGTTCTGACACTAAAATTCTGCTCAAGGGCGAATTGGGGATTCTATCCAAGCTGTATCTTCAGGTGAGTCTACAAATTTCGCTCCTCTTGTTTCAAATTCTCTACGTAATTTGTTACTTATTCCTAGATTATTACCAAATTTAGTTCCTCTGAGACTGGCACCATTAAGGTTGGCACCACTAAGGTTAGCTCTACTTAGTTTGGCACGGTTAAGATTGGCTCTTTTGAGACTGGCACCACTAAGGTTGGCACCACTAAGGTTAGCTCT